>NZ_DJIO01000065.1:0-53190 GCF_002433655.1 Thalassolituus sp. UBA6592
GATCAGGTCTGAACTAATTCAATTTATGACTTTACGTCTGTAATCAAGACATCCCTCAACAGCTTCCCAAATACTCTCTAAGGATTTTTCTGGGTTCTCTATAAAACAGAAATCCTTTGGGATAATCAGCTGTGACCTTTTACCTCCTTTTTCATTATAAATACCTGACCTAAACTTTCGAAAACAGTTGATAAAGTAGCCAGTATTCTGCTTTCGTTTTTCTCTTCCATCTATGGAAATAGGTCCGAATTTCCTTACATGCTTAAGTCGCTTAAAAGATTTAACCCTTTGGACTGATCGCAAGTGTCTTCGCCATCCCCTCTGCTGATATATAGAAGACCCTCTTTTACCAAATCCATTCATTCATTGTTTCCCTTGCAACATAGTGTATCAAAAGCCACTCAAATCAGATGATATTATTAATTGTTATCAATATAACATTTTGTCTTCCAACTGATCACTAAAGCCTTCCTTCCATTAAGACCACACACGCTATAAATAATACCATCAATACAGACTACCAACAGCCTTCTACTCACGATCCGAATGCCTATCACGAACTTCACTTAAACCCAAACTTCGATCTTAAAACCAGCTCATAGATGTCATCCAGACGATAATGGGACTAATAGACTATTCAACGGGTCAATTTTATTAGTTGCTCATAAGGTATGACAGCTTGCCAACCTACCACTAGCCCTCTCAAATTTCCTCTGCGGCATTACTGCACCAGGCAAGTAGTCAACAGGAAAACCCCGGCTGCTTTCACAGCCGGGGTTTCTGCGCTAAGTCTCTCACCAGGAGAGACATATGTTTAAAGCACCGCTTTAATCTGAAGCGACGTTTTTATTTAACGCAATTCAGCAAAGCTCACTGCTCAGGCTGCTGATCCCAGCATACGACGCAGCACGTAGTGCAGGATGCCGCCGTTGCGGAAGTATTCCAACTCGTTGAGTGTGTCGATACGGCACAGTGCTTTAAAGGTCACTTTGCTGCCGTCGCTTTTCTCAGCTTCAACTTCAAGTTGCTGATGCGGTTTGAGCTCGTCGCTGATGCCTTTAATGCTGAATATTTCATCACCTTTCAGGCCCAGTGAGTCGATGCTTTCGCCGTCGGCAAACTGCAGTGGCAGCACGCCGAAGCCCACCAAATTTGAACGGTGAATACGTTCAAAGCTTTCTGCGATCACAGCTTTAACGCCCAGCAGTTGGGTACCTTTGGCTGCCCAGTCACGGCTGGAGCCGGTGCCATATTCTTTACCGGCCAGTACCACCAGTGGTGTATTACTTTGCTGGTATTTCATCGCCGCATCGTAAATCGCGACTTTGTCTCCAGTCGGAAAATAGATGGTGTTACCACCTTCTTCACCGTTGAGCAGACGGTTGCGGATACGGATGTTGGCGAAGGTACCGCGCATCATGACTTCGTGATTACCCCGGCGTGAACCGTAGGAGTTAAAGTCCTGCGCTTTAACGCCCTGCTGCTGCAGGTAAATACCCGCCGGTGATTCCGGTTTGATATTACCCGCCGGTGAAATATGGTCGGTAGTAATGGAATCACCAAACACGGCCAGTGCCCGGGCGTTTTCGATATTGCTCAGTGCTGGCAGCGGCTGATCGATGGCGGTGAAGTACGGTGGATTACGCACGTAGGTGGAATCCTCACGCCATTGGTAAGTCTCGCTATCGGCCACGGCGATGCTGCGCCAGTGTTCGTCACCGGTAAATACATCGGCGTAACGGCTGCGGTACATATCGCTGCTGACCTGGGCCACAGCGGCTTTTATCTGCTCACTATCGGGCCATACGTCTTTCAGATACACCGGCTCACCCTTGTCGTTCAGACCCAGAGGTTCAGCTTCAAGGTCCATGGTGGTTTTACCGGCCAGTGCGTAAGCGACAACTAACGGCGGCGAAGATAACCAGTTTGCCCGTACCAGTGGGTGAATACGGCCTTCAAAGTTACGGTTACCGGACAGCACTGCGGACACGGTCAGATCGTGCTCGGCAATGGCTTTGCTGATCGGTTCCGGCAGTGGGCCTGAGTTACCGATACAGGTGGTACAGCCGTAGCCACTCAGATAGAAACCGAGTTTTTCCAGATACGGCATCAGGCCAGCTGCGGTCAGGTAGTCGGTCACGACTTTAGAACCTGGGGCCAGTGAGGTTTTTACCCAGGGTTTGGTGACCAGACCTTTTTCCACGGCGTTTTTCGCCAGCAGACCAGCGGCCATCATCACGCCCGGGTTGGAGGTGTTGGTACAGGAAGTAATCGCGGCAATCACCACCGCGCCCTGCGGCAGGTCGTGAGTTTCGCCGTTCAGTTCAAAGCTGGCGCCGCTGTCTTCAGCCTGAGCACCACCCTCGCTTTCGAGACGGGATTCTTCATTGTTCTGTGGCACCAACTGCAGTGCTAACAGATCGTGGAATGCGTCTTTGACTTTAGCCAGAGGTACACGGTCCTGCGGACGACGCGGACCGGCCAGTGCAGGTTCGACTGTGCTCAGATCCAGCGTCAGGCTGTCGGTGAAAGCGGGTTCTTCTTCCGCCGGATCGTGCCATAAGCCCTGAGCTTTGCAGTAATCTTCCACACGCTGAATCACGGCATCATCACGGCCGGACAGGCGCAGATAATTCAGGGTTTCGTTATCCACCGGGAAGAAACCACAGGTTGCCCCATATTCCGGTGCCATATTGGCGATGGTTGCACGGTCAGCAAGTGCTAACTGGCTCAGACCCGGGCCATAGAATTCAACGAATTTACCGACCACACCTTTCTGGCGCAGCATTTCGGTTACGCGCAGCACCAGGTCGGTGGCGGTAACACCGGCCGGCAGGCTGCCTTCAAATTTAAAGCCCACCACTTCCGGCACCAGCATAGAAACCGGCTGACCGAGCATGGCGGCTTCGGCTTCAATACCGCCGACACCCCAGCCGAGAATACCGAGGGCGTTAATCATGGTGGTGTGTGAGTCTGTACCCACTAAGGTATCCGGGTAGAGCACATCGGCATCACCCTCTTTACCCTGCCAGACGACCTGCCCCAGATACTCAAGGTTTACCTGGTGGCAGATACCTGTGCCCGGCGGCACCACGCTGAAATTATCAAACGCTTTCTGACCCCAGCGCAGAAACTCGTAACGCTCGCCGTTACGTTCCATTTCTTTTTTCACGTTGTCATCAAAGGCGTGGGAGGAACCGAATTCATCGATCATCACTGAGTGGTCGATGACCAGATCCACCGGAGACAGCGGGTTAATCTGCTCAGGGTCGCCACCAGCTTTCACCACCGCATCGCGCATGGCAGCGAGATCGACCACGGCGGGTACGCCGGTAAAATCCTGCATTAATACCCGCGCCGGACGGTATTGGATTTCACGGTCGGAAGATCGGGTTTTCAGCCAGTCGGCCAAACCCTGAATATCGTCTGCGGTAACGGTTACGCCATCTTCGTGGCGCAGCAGATTTTCCAGTAAGACTTTAAGAGAGCGCGGTAAACGCTGGATGTTGCCGATGCTTTCGGCGGCTTTTGGCAGGCTGTAATACGCGGTGGACTTACCGCCTGTGGATAACGTGCTTCGGCTGTGGAAGCTGTCTTTGGAGCGACTGTCATTCTTCCCGGACATAACTCATCTCCTTATCTCGGTTGATTAACCGACAGAGCGGAGACAGTCAGCCTGCATCCGGCCCTGCTGGTAATACTTTTTAAGTACTGCATTACCGACAAGGCCGTTGCGGGCTTAGTTCATTCCATGTGGCGAACGCACTATTACACTGATGAATCAGTATTAATACGCATGCTTTGCCGCTGCTCTCATCAAGCGCTTATCAGGCGCCCAGCAGAGCCACAGAACGAACCAGAACGGTTACGATCAGAACCAGCATCACCAGCCAGGTAACCATGGTGCCGTACACACGACCGGAATGGGTGCCACCTTCACTGATGGTAAAGCCCCAGGCATGCAGCAGGCGGGCAAGAAGAAATACGATGCCGCAACCATGCAGCAGCCAGACTGGCGCACCATTGGCCTCAGCCACCATTAACAGCAGCAGAACCGGCAGCGCATGTTCCAGCAGGTTAGCGTGGGTACGGATAGCAACGGCAAGCTGCGGCAGACCGCCATCATGAATACCGACATTGTTTTTTAAACGGGAACTGACGACCCGATAGGCTAATACCAACATCAGCAATGCGGATAATGCGACATAAATTCCGCTGACGGGAAACATAGATAACTCCTGAGTGATGGTTAATACTTACGGAGGATACACACTGACGCTGTACGAAAAAACAACGGAATGAAAAGATGATTAAAAAGTCCGGCTTACACAGATACCTTTTACCCTGAATTTAACGCCTTTTTCTTTCTTTTAGGTATTTACATAAGTATTAATACCTAAAATTGAGTGCCTATTCCGGGGAAGTGTTCACTTAGTCTGCGCTGCATACACTGGCGATTTGATTATTCGTTAACAGCGGAGCAGCTATGAAGATTTTTCTGACCGGATTGTTACTGATTCTGGCACTGAACACTCAGGCATCCCCCTCTCCTGACGCCTGCCATACCGTGAATATCGGCGTGGTCGACTGGACCGACCTGCACGTTGCCAATGGCATTGCCGAACAACTGTTGCTGCGCCTTGGCTATAACGTCAACCTCAACGAACAACCGGCTACACCGGAGATATTCGCCAGCATGGCAGACAACCAGATTGATGTTTTTCTGGGCTACTGGACTCCGGCGATGAGTACTATTGCCCGCCCCTATTTTGCTGACGACAAAGTCGTACTGATTAACGACAACCTGCAGAACGCACGCTGGACATTGGCAGTGCCGACGTATCTGTACGAACAGGGCCTGCAGAGCTTCGCCGATATTGCACGCTTTGACGCGCAACTGGAAAGCCGCATTTATGGTCTTGAAAAGGGCAGCAGTGGTAACGCCGCTATTCAGGATATGATTGAGAAAAATTCTTTTGGTCTGAAGGATTTTAAGCTGATTGAAACATCGGAACGACTGATGCTGGCGCAGTTGCGCGGCCGCAGCCGGCGTCAGGAAGCCGTGGTCATCCTCGGCTGGGCACCACATCCGATGAACCTGAATTACGATATCCGTTACCTTGCCGGTGGCGATGATTACTTTGGTCCGGATTATGGTCATGCCACGGTGAACACCACGGCACGACGGGAGTTTGTTGATCAGTGCTCCAACCTGAAACGGTTTTTCAGCAACCTGAAATTCACCGCCCCAATGGAAGAAGCCATTATGGATCAGACCACCAATGGCTTTGTGCCGGTGGATCGTGCAGTGCGCATGTGGATGCATAAAAATCCACAGCAGGTCAAAGTCTGGCTGGATGGTATCACCGACCTGAACGGTAAGACGCCGGATATTGATGGTCTGATTGATGGTATGAAACTGAGCATGAACGACTGAGCCGTTTACGCCAGCGGCTTTTGTTCACCAACTTCTGCCAACACCTTATTATTCCGTCTGCCACTACTCCCACAAAATGGATGAACAGTGGCAGCGTAATAGCATTGAGTATCCGGGCAAACACGGGCAGCATAAGCGGACAATAAGGAAATTCCGCAGGCGGTACCGTCCTATGCAACGACCTATGCAACGACTTTGTGTCCGTTACTCTCTGGCGCTGATGCTGATCTTTCAGCTGGCTGTTCTGAGCGCCCCCCAGGCCCGGGCTTTTGAAGTCCGTGCGCATATCGCTGCCTGTGAACTGGCCTGGCAGCTGGCCCAACCACAAACCCGCCAGTGGCTTAAAGACACATTAAGAGACAGCCCCTTCAAACGTTTTAACGCTGCCTGCCCATGGCCGGATAAGGCACGGGATGAATCGCGCTTTAAAGATACCGGCCCCTGGCATTACGTCAATGTCGATGAAAATGCTGTTAAGGTGTCAGAGCAGGACTGCTCGCGCAAAGGCTGTGTTTTAACGGCCATTGAGGCTATGAAACAACGGCTGCTGCAGGCGTCCTCGCCCTCGCCTTCAACCTTAACCTCAACCCCAACCCCAACTTCAGCCCAGACTGGAGCAGAAATCAGCGGGCTGAACCGGCAATACCGCACAGACGAACTTGAGCCCTGGCAGGCGTTATTATTTTTCAGTCATTTTGTAACCGATCTGCACCAGCCACTGCATGTCAGCTACGCCGATGATCGTGGCGGCAATCGTGCAAAAATTAAATTTAATGGTGAGTGGACTAATCTGCATCGGCTGTGGGATGGCGAATTACTTGGCATGTACAGCGTCAGTCAGCTGATTAACGACTGGCAGCAGCACCCCGTCAGCGACGACAGGCTACAGGGCACAACAGCGGAGTGGGCAACAGAATCTCTGCTGCTCACACGGCGGATTTATCTCGACTATCAACAGCGCAAAAACAAGCAGCAAAAAGAAATCGGCGACCAGTATCAGGCTATGCTTGCACCTGCGCTGGAACAGCGTCTGCAGCTGGCGGGCAGCCGCCTTGCAGCCGAATTGGATGCAATTGCGACACAGGTCACAGCCCGTGCACAGGCAGATTGAACCTTTACCGGCATCCGGGTTCAGTGACATACAGGTTCACCGGATATGAAGCCCAGGCATCCGGACTTCAGATGAATCGTCGCTCTCAACAGACAACGTAAGCAGAAGGAAAAACAATGAAAACATTGATGTTCACCAGTGCGGCAACCGCCGCAATTTTATTGGCTGCCCCTGCAGCTCAGGCCGGCATGGTCAGCACCTGCACCCACGCGGATCAGACCCGCGTTATTGAAGTGGTTTATACCGGCGAGGGCGTACTGCCCTGCGAAGTTCACTACAGCAAAGATGCCGGCACCCAGACATTGTGGAGTGCAACCAACGTCGCCGGTTACTGTGAAGAAAAAGCCGCAGCCTTCGTCGAAAAACAGCAGGGCTGGGGCTGGGAATGCACCACCGCTATCAGCGACGATATGCAACAGACCATCGACGAATCGGTTGCCGCTCCGACAACGCAGGAATCAGAATCTGTTGAGACTGTCAGTGAAGCTGAGATGACCAGCAGCGCAGAAACTGAAGCAGCTGCAATGCCTGTGACTGAAGCAGCATCGGCAGCGCCAGAAACTACAGCGCCAGAAACTACAGCACCAGAAATTGCAGAGCCGGAAGAAAACGTACCGGCGGCAACAACACAGGCGATTGCTGACTGAGTTATTCGCTTGGGTGAATAGAGTGGCAATAAAAAACCGGCAAATGCCGGTTTTTTATTGCTTAAAGCAAATCGATTACAACGCCTTCAGATTAAACGACACGCCCACATAGGACGAATCATCAATATCGTATTTGTGCTCGATATCGGTATCAAAACCATGGCTGTCGTCAATTTCCAGACGCTGACCAACCTGACGGCCCGCTTCCAGCTGCATTTCAAATGGTCCACCAACATCAAAGGTTATACCCGCACCAACACGGAAACCGGTCTGGCGTAAGTAGTAATCACGGTTGCTGTGGCCATCGTCATACACGTGCCAGCTGCCACCGTAAGGGAACAGGCCAGCAAAATAACTGTAGGTTTTTTCCGGGAAGTAACGCACTCCTGTAGCCGGAAAGCCCAGTGTAACTTCCAGATTGGATACACCTTTGTAGCTGTAGCCACCAATCGGAATCAGACGGTCGGCGCCCAGCAGACGGCCATACATCAGACCCAGGCTGTAGTTGTGATTACCGGCATCCCAGGTGTATTGACCAAAGGTACTGAAGGTAAAGTCTTCACTCTGAATATCGTCCAGAGATGAGCGGATGGATGGATTTGCACCAAATGAAAAGCTGTCACCACTGGCCAGTTGCTGACGGAAACGCAGTGGCATAGAAATATCATATACACGCAGTGTCTGATCCATAAAGCCGGTATCTTCCACCTTAAACTGACGTTCAGCCACGTTTACTTGCATCAGAAACATGCTGTCTTCAGGGGAACCAAAAGTGCCTGCTGGTACCGTCAGACGGATATCCTGCTGTTTTACTTTACCGTCACCGTCTTCAAAATCGGCGGATGAAAAGTAGGTGTAACTCAGCGTGCCGGACGGTGGTGCGGCAAAAGTGACCGGGGCTGCCAGAAGCATGCAGGTGGTTGGTAACAGGAATTTACCTGACGTCATCAGGTGACTGCGCAAGAACATATTAAGTACCGTCGCTGAGAAATTTCACGAACGATAGCAAAATAATTGATCATTAATCTGAACAAGTCTGTTACGATTGGCCGTAATACTCCCATTCCGGTCAATAATCGGCGGATTAATTACAGCGACTCATTAAAGATTTAAATATCAGCGGATACAGGCAGTATTTATCTGCCTGCATCATAATGTAATAAAAAACAAAATCCCTGTTAATACGATGTTAATGCTTTATCGCTGATTATGATTGCTCGATCAGCGTGACATCAGAGATGTGATTTACACCTTAGGCAATGCTCTTGCCATAATCGCTTCACAATCGATTCCGCTTTCCAGCGTACCGTAGTTAAAGGCACCATTGCGGGCGATCCGCGAACGGATGAAGGCATCGGCAATCAGAGCGTCACCGTGCTGAATCAGCACACTGGCCTGCAAACCGACAGCAAGTTTATCCACCACGGTGCGGGAGCGATATTCCAGCGTGCTTATATCGCTGAACTCGCCCTGCAGATCCTGCAGAAACTGATCGTATTGCGGGTATTTACCACAGCCTTTTTTCAGTTCGTTAAAGAAAGCGTCAACGACTTTTGGCTCTTTGCTCATGGCGCGCAGCACATCCAGACACTGTACATTGCCGGAGCCTTCCCAAATAGCATTAACCGGCGCTTCGCGGTAAATACGCGGCAGAATGTTATCTTCTACGTAGCCAACACCGCCAATACACTCCATCGCCTCATAGGCAAAATGTGGGGCGCGTTTGCAGATCCAGTATTTACCGACGGCGGTGGCCAAACGCGCGAATAAGTTTTCCTGTTCATCGTTAAGATTATCCAGCGCGTGACCAACACGCATGGTAATGGCCAGTGCCGCTTCACTTTCAATGGCCAGATCCGCCAGCACATTCTGCATCAGTGGCTGCTGGTGCAGATTTTTTCCGAAGGCTGCACGCCCGGACGTATGGTGCATTGCCTGGGCCAGTGCGCCGCGCATTAAAGCTGATGAACCGATCATGCAGTCGAAGCGGGTCATGGACACCATTTCGATAATGGTGCGTACACCTTTACCTTCTTCCCCCACCATCCAGGCAAAGGCACCGCGATATTCAACTTCTGACGATGCGTTAGACACGTTGCCGAGTTTATTTTTCAGGCGCTGAACGTACATCTGGTTTTTGCTGCCGTCCGGACGCCAGCGCGGTAGCAGAAAACAACTCAGACCTTTTTCTGTATGCGCCAGCATTAAAAACGCATCACACATAGGCGCAGAGCAGAACCACTTGTGGCCAACGATTTCGTATTCACCGCCATTGCCGGTTTTTTCATTCAGAGGATAGGCCCGGGTGGTATTGGCGCGCACATCAGAACCGCCCTGTTTTTCCGTCATGGCCATGCCGATGGTCACGCCTTTCTTATCGAAGTAAGGGACGTTACGTTCGTCATACACAGGCGCCATAATTTTCGGCAGCCATTCTTTTGCTACTTCTGGCGCGTGCTGTAACGCCGGAACAGCGGCAAAGGTCATGGTCAGTGGGCAACCGGAACCAGCATCGGCATTCATGTGCTGATAGACCATTCCGGCGCGGGCAACATGGGCGCCTTTTTTATCGCTTTTCCATGGCAGCGAATGCATATCGGCTTCGATCGCCGTACGCATTAACTCATGATAAGCCGGATGAAATTTCGCCAGATCAATGCGCTTACCAAAGCGGTCGTGGGGATAAAACTCCGGTTTATTTTCGTTGGCCTGAAAACCGGCTTCGATCAGATCACCACCACAGCGTTCGCCATATGCAATTAACTGCTCTTCCGCCCAATCCCCGCTGTAGGCTTTTACCCAGTATTGCAGCGCGGTATCGCTGAGGTAGGTGTTAAAGTTTTCCAGCGCCGTTGGCTGGTTAAAAACCGGATGGGTTTCTGCCTGTGTTTTATGCTGCTGGCAGTCAAACTGTTGATAATCCAGCGCTGTAAATTCTGTGTGTTTGTTCATTACCGCCTCCTGATTTTTTTAGTTATCGTTATTCACTTTTTATTTTTAAAGGTCGCATGCTTTACGACTGAATGTTTTATGACTGAATGCTTTATGACTAAACAGTCACCGCAGTCCCCAGTGCACGCATGCACAATGCAGTTAACTGTCTGACCAGCTGTGCCTGCTGCTCGTCGGTTTTCTTGCCATCACAAATATCGCTGTCACTCTGAGCGTCGTCACCATATTCAGCAATACAGGCTCCACGCTGGGTCGACAGCGGACCGACTAATGCTTCAGACAACAGGCCAACCAGCGCCGCCGCACTGATGCTGGCATCCTGCAGAGCAAACTCACCACGCTGCATGCCTTCGTCGATCAGATCTTCAAAAATTTCGGCATAGGCCAGACGATACTTAAGACGCTCCTGTTCAACCCTTGGGTCGACCGGCTCAGCGATCAGGGCGTATGCCAGTTTTGGCCCCTGCAATGCCCGCCGGGCAAATACCGTGACGGCGCGGGACAGTCGTTTAGCACAGGCTTCGTCATCACTTAACGGCGCGCTGGCAGTCAGCACATTAGCGACTTCATGCTCAGTGGCGTAGCGGAACACCTCCGCCACCAGCTCGGATTTATTGGCGAAATGGCGATAAATACTGCCGGCAGCTACGCCGGAGCGTGAGGCAACCGCCACCGCAGTGGCCGCAGCAAAGCCGGATTCGGCCACCAGATCACGGGCCGCTTTCAGCAGGCGTTCGCGGGTCTGGGACTTCTTTGCCCGGGTATGTTCTGTCTCGCGGTAGACCATATCATCAGCACACAAAGTAATCAGATACAAACAAGTGAATCACGATTCATTTTTTATCTCAAGGGCAATTCCGCGGCCATTACTCGGACCCGCTTTGTGCGCATCGGCAATCAAGCTGACGTTATCGCTAGACACCTGTCATATCCCCTCTTTAAGCTTGGTTTAAAATCCATTGAGTCATCTTTGCCAAGAAAGGAATCCAGCATGCAAGCCGTTATTCAGTCCGCCCGTGGACCGTTTCTGATTCTTACCCCGATGTGCGTGCTCGCCGGCGTTGGCGCTGTGGTTGAGCAGGGCATTGCGGTGCAGCTCACTGACCTGCTGCTGGTACTGCTGGGGGCTATGTGTGCGCACATCAGCGTCAATGCGCTGAATGAGTATCTGGACTTCCGCAGCGGTATCGACCTGCACACTCAGCGTACACCGTTCAGTGGCGGCAGTGGTGGTCTGCCGCAGCATCCGCAGGAAGCCGGTGGCGTGCTGATGCTGGGCATTGTGACGCTGGCCATCACCATTCTCACCGGTTTTTATTTTCTGTTTCAGGGCGAATATGGCCTGCTGCCGCTGGGGTTGGCCGGAGTAGTTATTATCATCGCGTATACGCGCCCGATTAACCGCAGCCCCTGGCTGTGTCTGATCGCACCGGGCTTTGGTTTTGGTCTGGCGATGGTTGCCGGCACAGGTTATGCGCTGGGCGCCTCCGACAGTGCGACTTTGTGGCTGGCGGCTCTGGTGCCGTTTTTTCTGGTGAATAATCTGCTGTTGCTGAATCAGTATCCGGATATTGAAGCCGACCGCGCCGGCGGCCGCCGTCATTTTCCGATCGCTTATGGCGTGAAGAACAGCACGCTGGTATTTGCTCTGAACCTGCTGGCCACGGCACTGACGATTGTCATCGGCGTGGCTCTGGGCAGCTTTCCGCTGTGGTCTCTGCTGGCTCTGGCCGGTCTGATTCCCGGCGTGATTGCCTGGCGGGGCGCGGTGCTTAATGGCGCTGATATTGGCCAGCATCCGCAGTTTATGGCTGCCAATGTGGTGGCCAATCTGCTGACACCGGCCCTGCTCGGTGTAACGCTGATTGTGTTCTGAATCAGCTCTGAATACGCGGCTCAGGTAACGGCGGTAATTCTGCGGTTGCCAGTGCCCGCGCTCTCTCTTCCGATACCCCTAATGCACGCAGCAGCAGTTCCGCACAATCGGTACCGGCATCGCGCCAGGTGCGTAAACCTTCACGCACCAGATAAATAGCGCCAAGCACCGAACTGCCGATCATGGTGATCACCGCCGACAGCTGATCCGCACGGATACGGTATTGTCCGGTCTGCACGCCATCCATCAGGATCTGCATCGGAGCACCGGAACCAAGACGACGCAGCGCAGCGCTGCTGAAGCCAAAGCGGCTGATAAAGTTACCCCAGGCCGGATCTTCGTGGGCGCGGCGGATGTAATGACGTACGCCGGTGGCCAGTTTCAGCGCCGGGTCCTGCTGCTGACGCAGGGCACTGAGAATACGCTGGTTCATTTCGTTGGCCAGATGCACGGCAACGTCTTCAAACAATGTCTGTACCGAATCGACGTGGTTATAAATGGTGCCACGGGCAACGCCCGCGGTGTCTGCCAGCTCACTGACCGTTACCTGGGTGGAGCCTTTTTCGGCGAACAGATAGATGGCGGCGTTATAAATACGTCGCTGGGCGGATGTCAGCTGAGGCTGCAACATCGTCTGCTCCTGTTTTTAATTCAGCTATCCCTGACCGGTAAAGTCACAGGGTCCGTTCGTCCGATTACTCAGACGACTATTGAGGGTAAGGCAGGCTGTTTTATTCGACACCGCCTCGTACTGCCGCGGGCGGTTTGTTGAACCTGCCGGAACCGGCAGGTCAGATTTTGTGCAAGAATATCACAGTACGCAGATAGCCGGTGTTATCCGTCTGTGACTATTCAGTAACCATGTATGAGTCAGACGGCGGACAATACCACCGGCACTTCCAGAATCGCGGCAATAGTACGCACCAGATCCAGCTCCACCGGACGCTGTACACCATCGTGATCCATACAAGTTTTCATCGCTTTCACGAAGCGGCCTTTAATGTGCGGATAAGCTTCCGTGAGCTTTGCCAACGCCAGATTGAGCGGCTTCAGGCTGTGATCGCGCGGCTGTAACTGCACACCGCTGAAGCCAGCGCTTTTGGCCGCAGCATCCAGCGCGGCGCGGGCGGCGTTTTCGTTATCGTTACCGTACCAGGCCAGTGCCGACAGGACGGTGGCGATTTCGGCGCTGAGTTTTTCCGCCTTGGCGTGCTTCGCCGCCACCGGCTGTACCGTTTCAAAATGCGGATTCAGATACTGCAGTACAAGGCGATAGAGACACCATTCAAAAATGTCGATCTGACCATCGGCTTTGGCCAGCTTCACCAGCAACTGGCGATAACTCTGATACTGGCTGAGTGACAGCTGCTTCAGTGCCGGAATGGCTTTTTCTACCAGAATCAGACGCTCGTCCGCCGGAAAACCATTCAGCACAGGCAGCAGCCGCAACACGTGTTTAAGGAAATCCATGCCCTGCTCGGCCTGCACCATATCCAGCTGCTGCTGGTGTACAAAGCGTTCTTCCGGTGCCAGTAACAGAGCGACGACCAGGGCCCGTGCGGTATACGTATCGCGGGCGGTTTCTTCCAGAACCTGGCGCCTGGAGCTGGTGTCGGAGCTGGCGCTGTCATCCTGCTGAGCAAAGTCGTCATCGCCCTGCTGGTAATCAATGGCCTCAAAAGCCTGATGCTCATCCTTGCGATCGGTGCCATCACCCACCTGATTCTGCACGCCTCTTAAGCGCCCGTTCATGCCGGCTGCGACAGCTGCTGCACCCATTCCGGCTGCAGTCAGGGCAGCAATGGTCGCTGCCGCGCTGGGTTTATCCGACTCAGCGGCGATCTCTGCATCTTCTGCTTCGGCCTGTTGCAGCAGCTGCGGTGGCAGATACCTGCCATCCCAGTTGGGTTCAACGCGGCGGATGCGGTCTTCCAGAGGCGGATGCGTAGCGAACATACGCATGTGAAAACTCATCGCCTGACCGAAAAACATGTGCGCGGTCTCTTCCCGCTCCGGACTGCTGATTTCAGAACCGGCACCATAGCCGATCACTTTCAGCGCACCGCCGATGCTTTCCGGATTGCGGGTAAACTGCACCGCTGAGGCATCGGCGAGAAATTCACGCTGGCGCGATACTGCGGCCTTAATCAGATTGCCAAAAAAGACGCCACCGTAACCTATAACGATCAGGCCAAAACCCAGCGCCAGAAACGGCACTGTACTGTTGTTGCGGTTATTGCTGCGCACCCGCGCACCACGCCCGGCGGCTTCGAGCATAAAACGGCCGATCATGCCGATGAACAGAATGCCGAACAGTACCGCCATCAGGCGGATATTAAGGCGCATATCACCGTTAAAAATATGACTGAATTCGTGGGCCATCACACCCTGAAGCTGATCGCGGCTGAGCTTGGTCATACAGCCACGGGTCACGCCGATCACCGCATCGGAAGGCTGATAGCCGGCAGCGAAAGCATTGATACTGGTGTCTTCCAGAACGTAGACCGGCGGCACTGGCATGCCGGAGGCAATGGCCATTTCTTCAACCACATTAAGCAGGCGGCGCTCGTAGAAATCGCGGGTCTGAGGTAACAGCAGACGACCACCAAGCGATTCCGCTACCCGGCGGCCACCGCCACGCAGCATCATCCATTTCACCGCACTGGCCCCCAGCACAACGATCAGTACGCCAGCAGTCACCAGCAGCCACTGCTCAATGCTCATGTAGTCGAATAAGCCAAGGCGGCCGGGCATCCCGGTGTACGGGTCATCGGCCAGATAGACGGTGTCGCGGTAGGTGCCGACCAGATTTTCATCCATGCCCCACAATACGGCCGCTAACAGCAGGTTAAGCAGAACAATCAAGGTGATGACAGCGCCGGCGAAGAGAAAAACCAACTGACCCGTGCGCTTGCGGGCCTGATCCTGATGAGCAAAAAAATCCATGGCGGGGCCTGGCTGCGAACTAAATTAAATCCCTGTCCGGCCGCCGGGCGGCAGCCGGACAATCCACATCAGAAGCTGACTTTTGGCGCAGCCTGAATCTGCGCACTGTCTTCAAATTCCAGCAGCGTAGCATCGGTCGGATGACCAAAGGCGGATGCCAGCATCACAGGCGGGAAAGACTGACGGAAAGTGTTGTAAGCCATCACGGCATCGTTAAATGCCTGGCGGGCAAACGCTACTTTGTTTTCAGTGTTGGTGAGTTCTTCCGATACCTGCATCATATTCTGATTGGCTTTCAGATCCGGGTAGGCTTCCATCACCACATTCAGACGACCCAGCGCGCCAGCAAGGTGACCTTCAGCACCGGACAGCTGCTTCATGGCATCTGCCGCACCCGGCGTGCCGGCGGCGGCTTTCAGCATGGAGGCTGCTTCGTTACGGGCAGCGATCACAGCTTCCAGCGTTTCACGTTCGTGCTTGAGGTAACCCTTGGCGGTTTCCACCAGATTGGGAATCAGGTCGTAACGGCGCTTGAGCTGCACTTCGATCTGCGCAAAGCCATTCTGGTAACGGTTTTTCAGGGCCACCAGCTTGTTATAAATACTGATGGCATAAACCACCAGCAAAGCGATGACGACCAGAATAACGATGGTAGATGTCTGCATTTTATTATGTCCTTATCGGGTCCAGTTTCCTGCGGTGTTCTGATAATAGCTGCCTTCTGAGGCGGCTTTTTGCGTCAGTTTTTCACCGGCAATTTTTTCGATATTCACCAGTTCGGTGTTCTGTTTGGAGGCGATCTTCATATACGCAGACTTGCGCTTGTTGTTGATCTCCGCCACCAGGGCTTCCACATCAGAATTACCCGCCACCACAGGTGCCAGGTAACCATTCAGTGCTTCACCCACCAGCCCCATTTCTTTGGCGCTGTCGAGATCCATTGCCCAACTGCTTAACGATACCAGTAAAGCCATCAGCGTCAGTGTGATTCGTTTCATAAATATCTCCGTTTTTCCCGACCTGAGCTCAGAACAGTTCATCGTTTTGTTCGAACAGGTTATCCAGGTCTTTTTCTACTTTGACGCGGATTTCATGTTCAATTTTTACGTTCAGATTAATCACTATGGGTTCTTCCGGCGCCGCCAGTCTGACCGTACAGGCAGTCAGCGGGAGCAGCAGCAATAATGTAAGAAACGGTTTCATTGGGGTTCCTGCCAATTAGGATATAAATCTCAGACAATCACTCTACCGGCAGGTGCCATGAAAGCAACAACAAAACAGTCCTTAATAGTCCGTTCCACGCGTTGTCCGAATCCATCAGCGCCGTGCCAGCTTCAGCTCGCTGGCGCAATCCGCCTGTCGTCATAAGCTAAACTTTGACCAGAAGGTCAGGTATTTGTACACAACCCCATCGACGCCAGAAATCCTCAGAATAATTACTGAGGCCACGCCATTCGTGGCCTGCAGAAATCCACTGCACAGACACAGCTGAAAACCTGACCACAGCAGGTTGATAAATCTGACATTTACCCATTCTGGACTGACTGGTCAACTTTTAGACTGCTGCGCAACCCGTTTGTTAATCCAACCCAATGATGGAGCGCGACCCCAATGAAAATAATCTGTGCCCTGATTTCCTGCCTGCTGGCTGCCACTGCAGCCAGAGCCGATACCGTAACCGTTGCCGTCGGGCTGGCCCTGCCACCCTACGTATTAGCCGACGATGACCGCGGTGCGGAGCTGGATGTTGTACGTGAGGCACTGGCCGTGAAAGGCCATGAACTCAAACCTGTGTATGTCCCTTTCCGCGAAGTCGTACCTATGGTGGTTGGCGGCAAAGTGGATGCCTCCATGACACTGAACGAAGACTCTGGCGCCGCCTCACTGTTTTATTCTGACGTACATATGATTTACCAGAATGTGGCCGTCGGCCTGAGTGAGCGTGAAATCAACGTGGAATCGATCGCAGACCTCGGCCGCTACTGGGTGCTCGGGTTCCAGGATGCCGCCAAATATCTGGGTGATGAGTTTGCCCTGATGTCCCGGAACAACCCCAGATACGGCGAAACCTCGCGCCAGAAGAGCCAGGTAAGCATGCTGTTTAAGGAGCGGGTCGACCTGGTCGTCTCTGATAAGAACATTTTCAACTGGTACCGCCGCCAGCAGGAAAGAGTGAATGTGAAGCGCCCGGTAACCCAGTTCGCGCTGTTTCCTCCGACTTATTACAAAGTTGCCTTCAACCATGAGAATCTACGCGATGACTTTAACGCCGGACTGGCAGAACTGAAGAAAACCGGGCGTTACGACCAGATTCTGGAGTACTACTTCCGCGAAAGTTAAGGCTGCTGATATGGGTGTTTTTTTGAGGCGTGTCATGGCTTTTGCGCAGGGTTTTAATTTAAACCCCTACAAAATGCCGCTATAATGCCCGGCGATTTTAACTACGCTTAGCCGTGACCCGGAAAGTAAGCCGTGAACTCCGATTAGAGAGGACCCTCAAGTGAAACAACTGAAAGCACTGATTCTGGCCGCTGCCACCCTGATCATGGCACAGGCCCATGCTGCAACTGACGCTCAGGCAGACAAAATTGCTGAGCGCATCAAGCCTGTAGGCGAAGTCTGTGTAGGTGCAGAATGTGGCGGTGCCGCAGTAGCAGCTGCAGAGCCACGCTCTGGTGAGGAAGTTTACAATGGTGCATGTACTGCATGTCACGGCAGTGGCCTGCTGGGCGCACCAAAAACCGGTGATAAAGCCGCATGGGATGACCGTCTGGCCAAAGGTATGGACGCAACCCTGCAGAACGCTATCAATGGTATTAACGCTATGCCGCCTAAAGGCACCTGCGCTAACTGCTCTGACGATGAGCTGATGGCTGCTATCAAGTACATGTCTGGCCGCTAAGCGCCGGATGTAAAAAGAACCGCGCCGGGAACACCCTGCGCGGTTTTTTTGTGCCTGCAATCTGCCCCGCCGGGCACAGCACAAGGTCCCGCCGTCAGCTCTGTCTTTATATGCGCCTTCATATCTGACCGCGGCGCTGCATCACCTCAACACTTTGTAATTACTGAACAACTGCTCGTTAGGTTTCAGTCGCGCAACGCGCTTTCTGACGGATAAAAACCGCCTGATTACAGTCACAGCAGAATATTTCGTAAAAATTTTTATCTGACCATGGCAAGCCTCCGCAGCTCGACTATAAGTATTGGCAAACGGCGGCGGTCTGGCAGTACTGCCCAGCCGGCATAACAATCAGTAATTCAGGTGGAGAAACATTATGTCTGATGAAGATCTGGAAATGGATGATCAACTCGAAGACGACAGTGATATGGAGTCTGAGGACGAGAACAACAGCAACGACAACAGTGATGACAGCGACAGCAAAGAAGAAGATCTGGTCGCGGCTGATATCAGCCATACCTCACTGGAAGCACGCAACAAGATCAGAGAAAGCATGGCAGCAGAGGTAGAAGCCTTTCTGTCACGCGGTGGTCAGATCCAGCAGATCGACGATAACGTCATGGCGGATCCCCCACGTAAACCTCAGACCAACTATGGCAGCCGCCCTATCTGAGCAGTAGCAAGCGCTGGCAGCCCACAAAAGACCCGTACGCGCAGGCGTTACGGGTCTTTTTTCGTATTTTTGCCGTTAACGGGTTCCATGCAGGCCAAAGAGAGTCGAGGATGACGACTGATCTCTGAATAACGCCCATGGCAAGGAAGCCCGGATGTACACCTATTCAAAGAAATCCCGCCGTCGTATGCACGCCATTCCCGCTGCCGCCGCGTTACTTACCGCCTCATTGCTGTGGCTGGCATTGGGCAGTCATGCACAGGCCGCAGACACACTGCAGCCACTGGCGTCTGATGAACCATCGGTGATTGAAGATTGCGCGGCCAGCCAATCGGGCATGCAACCTGTCAGGCAAGTAAACTAAGGGGAAAGGTGCCACAGCGGATGCCCGGCACACAGAAAGGATTCGATTACTGGGCTGTGGGGTTACTTGGTACTGTACTACTGAACGTTCAGAGTGAATGTTCAGAGGGCTCAGCCCGCCTGAACGATAGCCCGTACCGCCGCCGGCAACTGCGACAGATGAGTAATTTCCTGATCCGGCTGAGCTTCGGCTTCCGCCCAGGCAGCATCGGTCAGATTCACCCAGATGGTTTTCATACCGAGCCGTGCGGCAGCCACCACATCCTGCTCCTGATGATCACCGATATGAATGCCTTCATGAGCCGGCACGCCAGACGCTGCAAAGGCCGCTTCAAACATGGCTGGCTGCGGTTTGGGCGCACCCACATCTTCGGCATTAAAGTGCTCAGCAAACAGATGATCAATGCCGACCAGCTTCAGGTCAGAATTGCCATTGGTCAGCGCCATCAGGGTGTAGTCTTTTTTGAGGTCTTCGAGGATCTGCTCGGCACCGTCGAACAGCGTGATTTCACTGCGCGCGCGGTAGAACACATCAAAGGATTCTTTGGCCAGCTGTGCTGCCTGTTCGCGCTCAATGCCAGCCTGCAGAAAGACCCGCAGCATCACTTCTTCACGCAGTTTGGATACGCGGAAACGCAGATCCGGATAGCTGGCCGCGATCTGATTACGGTACTGCAGCAGGGCATCCAGCGAGTAAAGCGAAGCGGCCTGAGGCACATGCTCACAGACCCAGTCATGGGTCAGTTTCTCAGCCCGGGCAATCACCGGGTCGGCATCCCACAGGGTATTATCGAGATCGAACGTCAGCAGTCGGATGGTCATACTCAGGCCACCGGAATCTGTGGCAGACGCAGCGCCAGAATATCAGCGATGTAATCGAGGAAGAGGGTATCCATCGAGCTGCGGTAGTAACCCGGATCTTCGCTGGCCACGACTAACGCGCCAATATTCCCCTGACCACGGATCTGTGCCGCCGCTACAGAACGGCATTCCGTCTGTGGGCTGGCCAGCAGCAGAGCAATCTCGGTCTGATCCAGCTGACCGCACAAAGCACGGTGACCTTTGAACATGCGGTGAATATGACGCTGAGTCTCCGCACTGCGGATGGCGATCAGAGGTTCTTCCAGATTACGTTCGGTAAAGTGCAGCAGCGCCCAGGCGTCGACGTTGAAGTCTTTGCGCAAGGAGTCATCCAGTGCCGCCTGCACAGCCAGCCAGTTATCTGCCTCAACCAGCGCCAGTACCAGGCGACGGCTCTTTTCAAACAGCTGATCGTTACGGCGGGCATTTTCCAGCAGATCGGACAGACGCTGGCGCAGCTCAACGTTACGCTCACGGTGTACCGACAGCTGACGCTCCACCAGACTGGTGGCCGGACCGCTGTTATGAGGAACACGCAGGTCTGCCAACAGATCGTCTTTGCCGATAAAAAAGTCCGGATGATCCTGCAGATACTGCATCACATCGGAGTCGGTCAGGCGGGGCTGTTGGCTCATTGCTTATCCTTGATTGTTCTTACTTAGTCACTGGTGATTCGTTCACTGACCGCGGCTGCACAACCGGCCGGTCATCTCATCAGATGTTCATCCGGCCTTCAAACACAGTCTCTGCCGGACCCGTCATCTTCACGCTGGATTCGCCGTCCCATTCGATGAACAGGTCACCACCGGGCAGACGGACGTTAACACCCGGCTTCAGCCAGCCGCGCAGCTGTCCGGATACAACCGCCGCACAGGCACCGGTACCGCAGGCCAGCGTTTCCCCGGCACCACGTTCAAATACCCGCAGACGGATATTGTGTTCATCAATCACCTGCATAAAACCGACGTTTACTTTGCGCGGAAATACAGGATGCGGTTCGATCAGCGGCCCCCAGCTTTCCACAGGTGCTGTGTCGATATCATCAACACGCAGCACAGCATGTGGATTGCCCATGGACACAGCGCCGAGTTTTACCTCGCCGATGCCTTCAATCTGTACTGTGTATTCCGGGCTGAACTCAGCCGCTTCAAACGGAATCAGTTTAGGATCGAGCACGGGATTGCCCATATCGACCACCACCTGACGATCATCGGTCAGATGCAGTTCCATCAGACCGGAGGCGGTTTCCACACGGATATCACGCTTGCCGGTCAGACGCTGATCATACACAAAACGGGCGAAACAACGCGCACCGTTACCGCAATTTTCCACTTCGCTGCCATCGGCATTAAAGATACGGTAGCGGAAATCGACGTCTGCTCTCGACGGCTGCTCAACGATAAGCAGCTGATCGAAGCCAACACCAAAGTTGCGGTCAGCCAGCTCACGTACACGGTCGGGACGGATATGGCCGGCCTGAGTCACCAGATCGATAACCATAAAGTCGTTGCCAAGCCCGTGCATTTTACTGAATTTTAACCACATATCCCGATACTCAGTCCGCCGGCAGCAGAGATTCGCCTGCAAACAGGCTGGTCACAGTTTCGCGCTCGCGCACCAGCTGTGCACGGGCACCATCTACCATTACTTCCGCAGCACGGCCACGGGTGTTGTAGTTGGAGGCCATCACAAAGCCATAAGCACCCGCCGACATGACCGCCAGTACATCGCCCTGCTGCAGCGCCAGTTCACGGTTTTTACCGAGGAAGTCGCCGGTTTCACACACAGGGCCAACCAGATCGTATTCACGTACCGGTTCATCACTGTGCTCGGTCACCGGTTTGATGTCCTGCCAGGCGCTGTACAGAGCCGGGCGGATCAGGTCGTTCATGGCGCCGTCGATGATGGCAAAATTTTTGTGCTCGCTCAGTTTCAGATATTCCACTTTGGTGAGGAATACGCCGGCGTTAGCGGCAATAGAGCGGCCTGGCTCAAAGATCAGTTTAAAGCGGCGCGCGCCCAGACGTTCTTTGACCGCAGCGATGTAGTCACCGGCTGACGTTGGTGTTTCATCACGGTACTGCACACCCAGACCACCACCGAGATCAAGGTGCTCGATTTCGATGCCCTGCTCTGCCAGCTGATCGATCAGCGCCAGCAGGCGATCCAGTGCATCCAGGAACGGACGGATTTCCGTCAGCTGACTGCCAATGTGACAGTCCACACCTTTCACCACCAGACCCGGCAAAGAGCAGGCTTTGACGTACACGCGCGGCGCTTCGTTAATATCGATGCCGAATTTGTTTTCTTTCAGACCGGTGGAAATGTACGGATGGGTTTTGGCATCCACATCCGGATTCACCCGCAGTGATACATGGGCGGTTTTGCCCAGTTCCGTGGCCACAGCACTCAGGCGCTCCAGCTCAGATTCGGATTCGACGTTGAAACAGTAAACACCCACTTCCAGCGCACGGGCCATTTCTGCGGCTTGCTTACCAACACCGGAGAACACAACTTTAGAGGCTTCACCACCAGCAGCCAGAACACGTTCCAGTTCACCCAGGCTGACGATATCGAAACCGGCACCCTGACGGGCCAGCACGTTCAGCACAGCCAGGTTGGAGTTGGCTTTCACCGCGAAACACACCAGGTGCGGCCAGTCGCCCAGTGCATCAGCGTAGGCACGGAACTCCTGCTCCAGTGCACTGCGGGAATAAACATACAGCGGCGTGCCGTATTCGTTGGCCAGCGCCGCCAGCGACACCTGTTCAGCGTGCAGGGCGCCATTCTGATAAGTAAAAATCGACATCAGGATTGGGTTTCCGTAAACGAGTTGGAGGGAGCATCTTCAGGCAGGAACAGATCACCCTTCTGACCACAGCCGGTCAGGGCGAGCGTAAAAAAGGCCAGCAGCGTAAGGAGCAGTCGCTGTCGTTGCATTGTCAGATTCTCCGGAAAATGCCCGCATTATACGGGGATTGCACCGGGCTGTCTGCCGCCCGAGGGGCAAACACCAGGCATAAAAAAACCGCCGGCAAGCGGCGGTTTCTGTTGTTGATAAAAGCGTTGAACAATCAGGCTGTCATCAACTCACCGCCCATGGCAGCTTTCAGTTTCTTCATGGCGTTCTTTTCCAGCTGACGGATACGTTCAGCGGACACCTGATAAACGTCAGCCAGCTCGTGCAGTGTGGCTTTCTGATCGGCCAGCCAGCGCTGTTGCAGGATGGCACGGCTGCGCTCGTCGAGATCACCCATGGCCTGCAGCAGACGGTCGTTGGAATCCTGTTCGAAGTTATCGGCTTCGACTAACAGCGCCGGATCGGCACCACGGTCTTCCAGATACGCTGACGGCGCCTGCCATGCAGTCTCATCATCGTCATCAACACCTGCGTCGAACGCGGCATCGTGAGCGTTCAGACGGGTTTCCATCTCGAACACAGTTTTGGTTTCCACACCCAGATCATCGGCGATCGAGCGTGCTTCGTCCTGGCTCAGCCAGCCCAGACGTTTTTTCTGACTGCGCAGGTTAAAGAACAGCTTACGCTGAGCTTTGGTGGTCGCCACTTTGACGATACGCCAGTTACGCAGAATAAATTCATGGATCTCGGCTTTGATCCAGTGCACCGCGAAGGACACCAGACGTACGCCCACTTCCGGATTAAAGCGCTTAACCGCTTTCATCAGGCCGACGTTACCTTCCTGAATCAGATCACCCTGATTCAGACCATAACCGGAATAGCTGCGGGCAATGTGCACAACAAAACGCAGATGCGACATAACCAGACGACGGGCAGCTTCCAGATCTTCGTGATAATGGAGTCGCTCGGCCAGCTCACGCTCCTCTTCCTGTGTCAGCACAGGGATGGCGTTCACCGTCGATATGTAGGACTCCAGATTGGCACCTGGGGTCAAAGCATTAACGGCTTGCAAACCTTGGTTCATTAAACACTCCTGATATGAATTCTCTGAGGTTTCACCCTCGTTAACTCATGGTCATCTGTAACGGGTCAACTTAATCGACCATGAGTTTAGCATCTGTATTGTAGGACATCCAACCTGTGGATAAGTTCCTGTTTGCGACTTTCTGGCGGAACAATTTATTGCACAGAAATGACCGCAAAACACACCGCGGGCGGTAAATGTCAGCCTGCCAGTATGTCAGGGTTCTATTTCACCCAGATGACGACTGACCGACCACCAGGCACCTAACCAGCCCAGCAGCATGGCCGCCAGCAGCAGAATCATGGCCGCACCAGCGGACAGAGGTTTCAGAGTAAAGCCGGAACCGTATAGTTCCGCCAGCTGTGATACCGGACCCTGCAACAGAACCCAGCAAAGAATAAGCAACAGCCAGGCCAGCAGGCCACCGACCATGCCATACCAGAGCCCGGTGTAGAGGAACGGCCGGCGCACCCAGGCATCGGTACCGCCCACCAGTTTAACCACGCGGATTTCATCCACCCTTGCGGCAATGGCCAGGCGGATGGTATTTCCAACCACCAGCAGAATCGCCAGCGCCAGCAGAATGCCCAGTACCCAGATCAGGCGTTCGGACAGATCCAGAATGGCCTGCAGACGCTCCAGCCAGGCCATGTCCATCTGCACCGAATCCACCAGCTGATAGCTCTTCAGCTGAGTCACCAGATTCATCAGTTCAGCATGCGGCAGCTGCAGCGGCGGCTCCACCAGTATCACCGATGGCAGCGGGTTTTCCGGCAGGAAATCCAGCGCAGCATCCAGCCCGCTGTTGCGGCGGAAGTCCTCCAGCGCGGTGTCGGCGTCAATAAATTCGGTTTTGGCGACGCCCGGCAATTGATCAATCCGCTGTGTCAGCTCACGCCCCTGCACTGTTTCAGTGCCCGGCTGCAGATAGACACTGATACGCCCGGATTCCTGAAAGCGGCCACTGAACTGCTGCATGTTATCCAGCGCCATCCACAGCGCACCCGGCAGAGTCAGAGCGATGGCCACGACCATCCAGGTGAGCAGACTAGCGAGGGGATTTTTCAGCAGGCGCAGCAGGGTTTCCACCGCCACCAGCTGATGATGGGCACCCCATGAGGACAGGCGCTTACGTTTGCCGATTTTCTGCAGCGAGGCACCGGCGCTCTGTTTGTCCTGAGCGCGCTTATCGTTGGTTTTTGCCGCCGGCTTTCTGCGTACTTCAGACATACTGACCTCCGGCGGTCAGGTGTCCTTCGTGCAGCTGGCCGTGATCGAGAATCAGACGACGATGGCCAAGACGCTCAACCAGAGCGATATCGTGCGTGGCGATCAGTACGGTCACACCAACCTGCTGAAAGCGCATAAACAGATTCATAATTTCTGCCGACAATTCCGGGTCAAGGTTACCGGTGGGCTCATCCGCCAGCAGCAGCGGCGGCTTATTCACCACCGCCCGGGCGATACCCACACGCTGTTGCTCACCGCCGGAGAGTTCAATCGGGTTGCGCTTTTCCATGCCCAGCAGACCGACAGAATCCAGCGCGGCGCGCACGCGGCGCCCCGCTTCTGCCGGGGTATAACCCGCAATCTGCAATGGCAGAGCGACATTTTCATAGACGCTGCGGTCAAACAGCAGCTGGTGATTCTGGAACACCACGCCGATCTTGCGGCGCAGGTAAGGGATCTGCGACGGACGCAGACGACTGAGATTCAGACCATCAACGAAAATCTGACCGCGGCTGGAGCGCTCCATCAACATCATCAGTTTCAGCAGCGTACTCTTACCGGCACCACTGTGGCCGGTAAGAAAGGCAAATTCACCACGCTCCAGATCAAAGTTAATGCCGCTGAGCGCTTCACGTCCGCTGGGGTAGCGCTTGCCAACCCGGTCGAAGCGGACCATTACGTTGCTGTTTCCCTGCGTCACTGCTTATCTCCGCTGGTCTGGTTCAGGCCGGGTTACTGCTCGTCGGCATCACGCTGAAACAGCGCTTTGGTAAATTCTTCGGCGTTGAAGGTACGCAGATCATCGATGCCTTCACCGACACCAATGTAACGTACCGGCAGGCCAAACTGCTGCGCCAGCGAGAAGATAATCCCGCCCTTGGCGGTACCATCGAGTTTGGTCAGGGTCAGACCGGTAACACCCACTGCCTGCTGGAATTGCTTCGCCTGATTCACGGCGTTCTGACCGGTACCGGCATCCAGCACCAGCATGACTTCGTGCGGCGCCGTGTCATCGAGCTTCCTCATGACCCGCACAACTTTCTCCAGTTCCTGCATCAGGTTGTCTTTGTTGTGCAGACGACCGGCTGTATCGGCGATCAGGATATCGGCTTTACGCGCCTTGGCTGCCTGCACCGCATCAAAAATCACCGAAGCAGAATCGGCCCCGGTATGCTGGGCAATCACCGGCACATTATTGCGCTCACCCCAGACCTGCAGCTGTTCAACCGCTGCGGCACGGAAGGTATCGCCGGCGGCCAGCATGACGCTCTTGCCGTCGTTCTGAAACTGCTTGGCGAGCTTGCCGATGGTGGTGGTTTTACCCACGCCATTGATGCCCACCATCAGAATCACATACGGCGTCTTGCTGCTGTCGATGGTCAGTGGTGCCTGCACTGTGGCCAGAGTTTCCTGCAGCTCAGCGATTAAGGCGTGATACAGGGCGTCAGAATCGCCCAGCTCTTTGCGACTGACGCGATCGGTCAGACGCTGCATGATGGCCTGAGTGGTTTCTACACCAACGTCGGCCATGATCAGCTGGGTTTCCAGATCTTCCAGCAGATCATCATCAATCTCTTTTTTGCCCAGCAGCAGGTTCGCCAGACCATCGGTCAGACCACTGCGGGTTTTGCTCAGACCCTGACGGATACGGCTGAAGAAACCTGGTTTTTTAGCGCTGGCTTTTTCTTCGCCCGGACGGGCTGCGGTGGTATCCAGACCAAACGGCACATCTGCAACGCTTTCCACAACCGCAGAGACGGCTGGTTCCGTAGCTTCAGGTTCAGTAACTTCGGGTTCCGCTTTTTCCGCTTCAGTAACCAGCGCGTCTGCCGCTTCAGGTTCTGCCATTTCAGCTTCAACTGCAGCAGGCTCTTCCGCCTGCTGAGATTCTTCCTCAGCATCAGCTTCAACATCATCTCCAACAGCAACCTCGGTGACCTGCTCAGCAGCCAGCGATTCTGCTGCTTCACTGACCGCAGCGTCATCGCTGCTGTCGTTTGTTTGCTCTGTGCTTTCCGCGGCCGCTTTGGCTTCCGCTTCTTTATTGTCGTCAGCGCCTTTTTTGCGCTTAAAGAAATTAAACATCGGGTACTCTGACTGTCAGATCCGGTAACAATGGTTAAGGTTGCACGGCGGTATTGTTCGATAAGACTTTTCACCACCAGCGACCGCTGGCTATCCTACCATCATTCGACAGGAATCGCGCTCAGGACAATCCGATATGCTGCAGGGCTTAAGCCGCAAAACACTGAACATCATTATTCTGGTCTGTCTGGTGGCCATCACCTGGCTGCAATTGATGGGCAAAGAGGACGAACAGGCCGCACTCGAGCCGCTGAAACTGCCACCACTGCACGACGCTGGCTGGCAAAGCTGGGCGAACAGCGAAGGCGTCAGTGTGTGGTTTCAGTCCGGTGGCACCATTGATGGCGGCACGCTGGTCATCCGTGGCGCACACAACAGCAGCACACACTTAACACTGCCTGCGGCCAGCTGGACCATTCCCCTGCATCAGGGACTGGCAACCGCACCGTCAGAAGAGCCCGCGGTGATTCTGATCAATGGCCCCTGGTCCGATATTGAAAAGCAGGCCATGGCGGCGCTGATTATCCGCGAACAGAAGTTGCAGCCTATGCCCACCACCACGGAATCCTGGCAAACCTGTATCCGCCAGCATCTGCCCGGCGCATTATGGCTGGCACAGCAGCAGGGCATGGAATGGCAGCAGCTTGGCCAGTTACCACAGCAGCTGAGTGGCCGCCCGCTACAGGCACCGGAATTACAGGAATGGGCGGTGTGGCGTCTGCAGCAGAGCCGCGAGCTGCGCCGTAACTGGCAGGACGAGCAAACGCGCATCGACATTCAGGCTGATCTTGCCTACCATCGCCTGCCCGCCGGGACCTATGCCGATCTTTATACGTCATTGGCCGACGCGTACCCACAGGATGTCACTCAGGCGGTCGATTGCCTGCGAACCATTCCAGTGGCAACTACCCCGGCAGAAAGCAACCAAACAGCCAGTCAGCAGTAAGTGAACAAAGAACATGAGTAAAGCCCAGTCTCAGCAATTACGGATCATCGGTGGCGAATGGCGTTCGCGGCGGCTGAAATTTCCGGCACTGGATGGCCTGCGCCCGACCATGGACCGGGTACGTGAAACCCTGTTCAACTGGCTGCAGTTTGATATTGAAGGTGCGCGGGTACTGGACGCATTTGCCGGCAGCGGCGCCTTAGGTTTTGAAGCGCTTTCCCGTGGTGCTAAAGAAGTTATCTTTCTGGAAAAGCATCCCAACGCCGCGATTCAGCTGAAAGAAAATCTGCAATTACTGGAAGCCAGAAACGCTCAGGTCTGGGCCGGTGATGCGCTGGTGTGGATGGAAGAAAACCCGGAACCGTTTGATCTGGTATTCCTTGACCCACCGTTCCATAAAAACCTGCTGAAGCCAGCCATCGAACAGTTACAGCTGTTACCCGGCGCCCTGGTGTATGTGGAACACGAAGCCACGTTAAAGCCTGTTTATCCGGCCAACTGGCGTGAAATAAAATCAAAGAAAACCAAAGAGTTTGTTTTTTCGCTTTTCGAAATTCAGCCTGTCTGATTTCGAAAGGTATTAAAAAGGAATACAAATCAAACAGGCATTAAAGGTATTAAAATAAAATACCTTTCAGCTGATTTTCATCCCTGTAAATGCCGTGCTTCAGCTGCCCGGCATTAATCCGCACTGCCGCAGAATCGTCTGCCATGCCTGAACGTGGCGTTTATTCGCCTGATTAAATGTCTCATTCACCGTAACCACCTGCTGGTACCAGTGATTAAACGCCTGTGGTGGCTGTTCTGCTAACAACGCGGTCATGGCATCTGTTCTGGCTAACAAAGACTTTCCGGTCTGATCCGTAAGACTGATATAA
Source organism: Thalassolituus sp. UBA6592 (assembly GCF_002433655.1). Classification (NCBI taxonomy): domain Bacteria; kingdom Pseudomonadati; phylum Pseudomonadota; class Gammaproteobacteria; order Oceanospirillales; family Oceanospirillaceae; genus Thalassolituus; species Thalassolituus sp. UBA6592. Next base: position 28,849 of record NZ_DJIO01000065.1, read on the forward strand.
GGCTGCACCTGCGCAGCGTAATATTTCATAAACACATTGTGCAGAATTTTTGCATCCGGGGTTTCCTGCCCGGTCGGACACAATGGTTTGCGCGCCAGGCGGTTTTCAATAATGGCAGCGCTGCGATTGAGTTCTGAGATCAACAGATAGGCACTGGCCAGCCAGCGACCAAACGTTTCGCCAAGCATTAATTGCTGCAGCTGACTTTCCATATTATCCGGAGCGGTAAAATCTCCGCCAGCCACAGCCTCACCCTGTGCAATAGCATAATCCAGAGCATTGAGAGTGAGGGAAATATGCGCAGGCTTTTCATAAGCCGTTTCAGGCCAGTCCAACGGCTGTGCAGCTGAGGCGATCAATTTCTGCCATTCATCCGCCGTTACCCAGGCGTTCCACCAATAATGCAGACGGGCGTCGTACTTCTGCTGCAGCGCCGTCTGTAATTGCTGCGCCAGTTGCGGATCATCCTGCTGTAACTGCAGCACACACTCATCTCCGTCACGCAGAATGGCCATTTCCTGAATCAGCGACTGACTGGCTGCCGCCAGACGCCCCAGGGTGGAATTTTTCTGTGCGATCGCCTGACTGATGCGGCAATCGTTGAGGCTGAGTAATTCCAACAGATTGATGCGGTAATCCGGCAGAGCCAGTGCAAAGTGTGTGACAGCAACCCGCGCTATACGCGGTGTTCTGGTTTCAGGAGGAAGTTCTTCGTTAAGAACCCGGGCAACCCGTTGATGATAGTCGCGCAGATGATCTTCAGCTGTGTCACTGCAGCCGGCCAGCGTTAACGTCATTAACAGCGACGGCAACACACCAGCCAGCAGGCGCAGCGCGGGCATTATTCTGCGGCCGGCGGATTGGCCAGCCAGGAAGGCCGTGGCATATAGCGTTGCTGCAACTCACACATCACATCGCGATATTCTTCCGTCAGATAAGGACGTTCCAGCGTAAACACCTGATAAATTCCGCCCTGCAGCAGTTCCGGCGAGATTGTCTGTGATTCATCACTGAGCAGATTACAGCGCAGAAATGAAAACCAGGAGGTCACGATAATCCAGGTATTTAATGCCAGGTCGATAATATCTTCTTCAGTTACATCGAGAATTCCTGCCCGTCCAAGGCCACGAAAAATCTCCCGTACGCGGCTTTCACAGGTACGGAAAAATGCACGATAATGGCCATGCAGTTGCGGATCGGACAACAGCAGGTGTTCCATATCACGGTGCAGAAAACGAAAATCCCATAAACCTTTAAAAACACCCTGCAGGTAATTCAGTTTATCCATGGGTTGCAGCTGACGGTCTTCCGGCACCTGCAGAATATTCAGAACGCGCTTCTGATATTGACCAAACAGGGCATAAATAATCGCCTGCTTGTTTTTAAAATGGTAATAAAGATTACCCGGCGATATATCCAGGTGCGCGGCGATATGATTGGTGCTGACATTACGCTCACCCTGCTCATTAAACAGCTGCAGGCTGGCGCAGAGGATACGCTCCCGGGTACTGACTGCCTTACTGTTGGTATCTTTCGTTGAGCTCGGTTTCATAACAGCCATTATCGCCATTTAGCGTCCGATGACCAGATTTGCGACCACAACAATCTGTATTCGGCCAACATTTGTTTCTGTCTCAGCTGGCCTTTGTGCAAAATCTACAATAACCAGTATCAGTGCAGTACCTTCACCCCACATTGGCCTCTGTGGTCCATCGCTATGTCCTTTCGCCTGTTGTCTGCAGATTGTTATCCATAGTTCTTGCCCATAAGTTGTTGTCCATGGATTGTTACCTGCTGATTCTTGACTTCAGAATAATTAGAGTAAACACTCTAAACCTTTAAAGCGCAAACTACTAATAACAACAAACTGCTTCGGTAGAGCTTCGGATATCCGCCCCACGGCGCCGGCAGCCCCGCAGCGCCCCGGATATTACTCAGGAGAAATACGCTATGGTCGCGACTGCCACCAGCCTTGTTGCCGCGGATCAGGAACTGCAGCGCATGCAGCAGCTGTTTAACCAGCAGCAACTTGCTTACCGCCAGCACCCTCTGCCAACCGCAGCTGAACGTATCAGCGATCTTAAGCGCCTTAAGCAGGCCCTGCTGAAATACCGCACAGAACTGGCCACGGCGGTGAACGAGGATTTCAGCTGCCGCTCCATTGATGAAACCGAAATCGCTGAAATCATGACCTGTGCCCAGGGTATCGATTATTCAGTAAAGCATCTGAAGCGCTGGATGAAGCCCTCGCGCCGTCACGTCAGCATGCTGTTTGCGCCATCGCACAACCATGTGATGTACCAGCCATTAGGAGTCGTCGGCATCATGGTGCCGTGGAACTATCCGATTCAGCTGGCAATACTGCCATTAGCCACCGCGCTGAGTGCCGGTAACCGCGCAATGATCAAAATGTCGGAATTCACTCCGGCGACCAATAAAGTGCTGCAGAAAATGCTGTCCGATGTGTTTAATGAAAGTCAGGTAGCGCTGATCGAAGGGGAAGTCGAAGTGTCCTCTGCCTTTGCTGAACTGCCCTGGGATCATCTGATTTTTACCGGTTCAACGGCGGTCGGCAAAATCGTTATGTCCGCTGCGGCGAAAAATCTCACCCCGGTAACGCTGGAGCTGGGCGGTAAATCGCCGGCTATTATTGCTCCCGGGGCCAGCATGGAAGATGCCGTTGAACGCATCTGTTTTGGTAAATCACTGAATGCCGGGCAGACCTGTATCGCGCCGGATTATATTCTGCTGCCTGAGGGTCAGGAGCAGACGTTTATTGATACCTACCAGAAAACCTTCGCCCGCATGTACCCATCACTGCGCGACAACAGTGATTACACCGCCATCGTCAATCAGCGTCAGTTCGGACGCCTGCAAAGCTGGGTGGAAGATGCCCGCCAGAAAGGTGCAAAAATCACCGTGGTGAATCCGGCAGCAGAAGATTTTTCCGGCACTCGCAAAATGCCGCTGCATATTATTGAAAACGGCAACGCCGATATGAAAGTTCTGCAGGAAGAGCTGTTTGGGCCGGTACTGCCTGTAGTGCCATATAAAACACTGGATAGCGCCATTGATTACATCAACGACCGCGACCGTCCGCTGGCACTGTATTTATTCAGTTACGACAAAGCCATACAGAATACCGTGCTGCAGCGTACTCACGCCGGTGGTGTAAGCATCAATGATACGTTAATGCACATTGCTCAGGATGATATGCCTTTTGGCGGTGTCGGACCTTCCGGCATGGGACACTATCACGGTAAAGAAGGTTTTATTGCATTATCGAAAGCCAAAGCGGTTCACCGCAAAGGTAAATTCAACAGTGGTCAGTTTATTTATCCGCCTTATGGCAACGGCATACAGAAACTGATTAAAAAATTCTTTATCCGTTAACGGCTGACTGAATAAATTCACCTGCATCCGGAAAAACATACAGAAAAAACCATGCTGAAAACAACAACACGACGCGGTTTTATGCAGCTGAGCACCGCTTCAGCTGCGCTGTTAACACTGGCTGGAACAGCGGCTGGTCTCAGTGGCTGCAGCAAACAGCCTGCCGCAGAAGGCTACCGTCTGCTGCGTCAGGGAGATATTGAATTGCTCTCGGCGCTGGCACCTGTGATTCTGGCGGACGGCTATCCCGGTCAACTGGGGGCGCAGGCTGAGACACGCCTGATGCAGGCCCTCGATAATCTGATCGGCACCCTGCAGGAATATTCGCGAAGTCAGCTGATGCTGTTGCTGGACGTACTGCAGGTCGCGCCAATCCGATCTGTCATGGGCGCCCAATGGCGCAGCTGGACTGCCGCTTCAGAAGAAGACATTAACGACTTTTTGAATGACTGGAAAAACAGCAGCCTGCAATTAAAACGTATGGGCTATGGCTCTTTGTGTAAGCTGCTGACCATGTGCTGGTATATGCAGCCGGAAACCTTTGCAGTCTCCGGTTACCCCGGACCACCAAAGAAAATTCCTGCCTGACCGATGTGCAGCAAGGAAAGGCGCTTGTAAATAACAATAACTAAAACCAGGGTTCACAGTCATGCCGCCATCACGATACGGCGCTGAGAGTGAGCCAGCGAATAAAGACAAAGGCAGAGAGACAGGTATGCAGGATTCAGCAAAACGTCAGCCGGATATTCCAGTGGTTGCCGGTATTCCCGATCCGATTCTGGAAGGCATCGCCAATGGCTGGGATGTCAGTGCCGCGACTGACTTTGATAACGACACCATTATCGAAGCCGATGTGGTGATTATCGGTACCGGTGCCGGGGGTGGCACCAGTGCAGAAATTCTCAGTAACGCCGGCCTGAAAGTGTTAATGCTGGAAGAAGGCCCACTGAAAAGCACCAATGATTTCCGAATGGATGAACGTGAGGCTTACCACGACCTGTACCAGGAATCCGCCGGACGCATGAGCAAAGACGGCAGCATGTCGATCCTGCAGGGACGCTGCGTGGGCGGCACCACGGTAATTAACTGGACTTCCTGTTTCCGCACACCAGAGCCGACGCTGGATTACTGGGCGCGGGAATTTAAGGTCGAAGGTTTTTCTGCTGACGATATGGCGCCCTGGTTTGAGAAGATGGAACAACGCCTTAACGTTGCGCCATGGCAGGTGCCACCCAATGAAAATAATTCCGTACTGGCTAAAGGCTGCACTCAGCTGGGTATCGACTGGCATTTAATTCCACGTAATGTCGCCGGTTGCTGGAATCTGGGTTACTGCGGTACCGGGTGCCCGACCAACGCCAAACAATCCATGCTGGTCAGCACCATTCCGGCAGCGCTGGATAACCAGTCACAATTAATTTACAGCGCCCGCGCCGAACGCCTGATTATCGAAGGCAATAAAGTACTGGGCGTCGATGTTACCGCGCTCGACCGGCATTATCAGCCGAGCGGCAAGCGTCTGGTTGTTAAGGCATCTCACATTATTATGGCCTGTGGTGCGATCAACGGCCCTGCGCTGCTGCTGCGCTCGGATGCACCTGATCCGCAGCAACGCATTGGTAAACGGACCTTTTTCCATCCGACCACCTTCTGCTTCGCCGAATTTGAGGAGCAGATCGATCCGTATTACGGCGCCCCACAGTCGGTGTATGTGGATCATTTCCAATGGCAGGAAGTGAATGGCCGCGTCGGTTACAAACTTGAAGTGCCACCACTGCAGCCCGGTTTAACTTCGGTACTGCTGCTCGGTCATGGTCACCAGCATTTCACCGACATTCAGAAATTACCCAATCTGCAGGCCACCATTGCCCTGCTGCGTGATGGTTTTCATCCGCACAGTCAGGGCGCCAGCATTGAGCTGAGCGATGATGGCTCGCCCATTATCGATCACGAAATTAACGATTACCTGTGGGATGGTGTGCTGCGTTCCTGGCTGACCATGGCGGAAATTCAGTTCGCCGCCGGTGCCAAAGCGGTGCGTCCATCTCATGTTGATGCGCCCTGGTATCAGAGCTGGGAAGAAGCGCAGGCGGCTATCCCGCAGCTGGCATTCCGCTCTAATGCGTTTACCGCCGGTTCGGCACATTGCATGGGCGGACTGGCCATGGGCGAAGATAAAAGCCGCTGCCTGGTCAACAGCCAGGGCAAATACCATTATCTGGATAATCTGTATGTGTTTGACGGCTCGGTATTTCCATCCAGTATCGGTGCCAATCCGCAGCTTTCCATTTACGGTCTTGCCTGCAAACAGGCGACGGAACTGTTGGAAACAATTCGTGCCGGAGCCGTTTAACCGTTGGCGGAGCCTGCGGGCTCTGCCTGCTGTTCAAATTAATCCATCCAAACACGTCATTCCGACAGGCTGAATCTGTGCAAATCCTGACCTGCGTCTGTACCTTACTGCCATTCTGCGGCAGACTGCAGCGCATTATCTTTCCGTCAGCAACAAGCATAAAAAGAGTCTGAACCATGAGCACCAATATCGACAGCCACCAGCACTTTGGCGTACCCGTTTTTGAAGCAACGCTGGCGGATTTCAATGATCATCAGGCTGAGCTGGCAGATTACCTGTTGTCCATGCGCGCCCAGGCCGGTGGCGTTGAACGCAGCAATATGGGTGGCTGGCACAGTGACGACAAACTGCACGCCGACAAACATCCGGCTATCCGCTGGCTGACCCAGGCGGTTTACAGCACAGCCTCAGCCTGTATCCGCCATCAGAATCCCAAAGCCGCAAACCAGAAGATTCTGCTGACTCAGATGTGGGCCAATATCAATGAAGCCGGTGACTGGAATTCCGTACACCATCACCTGCCGTGCGAATGGTCCGGCTGTGTGTACATCTCAGTCGGTGCTCTGAAGCGCGTCGAAGGGCGCAGCATGCAGGACGGTGATATTATCTTTATTGATGGCGATGCCCGCGGCGAACAGTATGGCCGCCCTACCAGCGTCTCTTACCACCCGGCTAATGGCCGCCTGTTCCTGTTTCCCGGCTACCAGCTGCACATGGTGGCACCGCACCGTGAAGAAGAGCCGCGTATTTCAGTGGCTTTCAACTTACGCCTGCAACCTGCAGATAAAAGCCCGGTCGTCGGCCGTTGATGCACGGCAATATAACTGCAGAGATATACGAGGATATCGCCACTGTTATTGGCAGACTTCGTACTTTTGTTTACTATGCGCCGCACTCACTACCGTCCTTTTAAGGTTTTGATATGAACACAGCTGTTTATCCCGGTACCTTCGACCCGATTACCAACGGCCATACCGATCTGGTTGAGCGGGCGGCACGCATGTTCGACCACATTATTGTGGCGGTAGCCGATAACCCTAAGAAAAAGCCGATGCTGGACCTGGAAGCCCGGGTTGATCTGGCACAGAACACACTGGGCCACCTGGCCAATGTGGAAGTGACCGGTTTCAGCAATCTGCTGGCGGACTTCGTCAAAGAAAAAAATGCCAATATCATTCTGCGCGGCCTGCGGGCGGTGTCAGACTTTGAATACGAATTCCAGCTGGCCAACATGAACCGAGTGTTGGCACCGAACGTAGAAAGTATTTTCCTGACACCTGCAGAACAATACTCCTATATATCATCTACCCTTGTGAGAGAAATCGCGTCCCTTGGCGGCGATGTCAGCAACTTTGTCCATCCTGAAGTTGCCCGCGCCCTGAAGCGGCTCGTGAAGTAATTGCCCGAGACTGAGAGGTAACAACATGGCTCTGATTATTACCGACGAATGCATCAACTGTGATGTATGTGAACCGGAATGTCCGAATGAAGCGATTTCCGCTGGTGACGAAATTTACGTTATCGATCCAAAGAAATGCACCGAGTGCGTAGGTCACTACGATGAGCCTCAGTGCCAGCTGGTATGCCCGGTAGACTGCATCCCTCAGGATGAGGACAACATGGAAACTCAGGAAGAGCTGGAAGCAAAATACGAAAAGCTGACCGGTAAAAAGATCGCCTGATCGCTGTGGCAGTTGCACCCTAAAGTAAGCTGCCACACACTAAGGCCTCCCGACAACGGAGGCCTTTTTTATGCGCGCAATCTGCCGCCGGATGCTATTTGTTCCGGTAATACTCGCTTTTACCGCCTGCAGTACGCAATCTGTCCCGCAGAAATCAACAAAAACAGATGCGATTGCTCCAGAGCGCGCAGCGCAGACAAGTGCCCCCGCCAAAAACACCCGCCTCAGCGGCGCTATTGCCAGCGCCCATCCACTGGCGACCCGGGCCGGTATGGATATTCTTGCCAATGGCGGCAATGCCTTTGATGCCGCCATCGCAGTAGCCGCTTCCCTTGGTGTGGTTGAGCCCTACAGTGCCGGTCTGGGCGGTGGCGGCTTCTGGCTGATCTACAACGCCAAAAAAGATCAGTACCGCTTTATTGATGCCCGCGAAAAAGCGCCATTGGCCGCGCACCGGGATTACTTTCTTGATGAAGACGGCAAGGTCGACAGGGATAAGGCCATTAATGGCCCCACCGCCGCCGCTATTCCTGGCCAGCCTGCAGCCTTCGCCCATATCGCAAAGAACTACGGCAAACTGCCGTTAAGCCGCACGCTGGCAGCGGCCATAAAACAGGCACAGCAGGGCTTCCCGGTGGACGAGGTTTATCGTGAACTGGCGGGCTGGCGTTTACAGACGCTGCAGCGTTATCCGGGCAGCGCCGGCATCTTCCTTGATAACGGCAATATTCCCGCCGCCGGCTATGTGATCCGCCAGCCACAGCTGGCAACCACACTGCAGCGCATTGCTGAGCAGGGATTTAACGGTTTCTACCATGGTGCAACAGCACAACAGCTGGTGAACTCGGTCAGGAGCCATGGCGGTAACTGGAGCCTGCAGGATCTGGCGGAATATCAGGTTGTCGAGCGCCAGCCGATTCATGTGCAGTATGGCCGTACCGAAATCATCAGCGCGCCGCCGCCATCTTCCGGTGGTGTTGCTCTGGTCGAAATGCTCAACATGATCAATTACTTCAACTGGCGGCCGCTGGATAACGTCCGTCAGACGCATCTGTTTACCGAAGTGATGCGCCGTGCCTACAAAGACCGGGCTGAGTATCTGGGCGATCCGGATTTTGTCGATGTGCCACTGACGGAACTGATGGCAGAACAACGTGCGGAACACTGGATCAGCAGCATCAATATGAACCAGGCGACACCGAGCCTGTCGCTCAACGGCCCGAAGAATATTAAAGAAGGCTTCCATACCACGCATTTTTCCGTGCTCGATAAAGACGGCAATATGGTATCTGCCACGCTCAGCATTAACCTGCCATTTGGTTCTGCCTTCGTGGCCGACGGCACTGGCGTGGTACTCAATAATGAAATGGACGACTTCTCCGCCAAACCGTCAGCACCCAATGCTTATGGCCTGACCGGCAATGAAGCCAACGCCATCGCACCGGGCAAACGTCCACTGTCGAGCATGACACCAACCATAGTCAACAGCCCGGACAGCACCGCCATCATAGGCACGCCGGGCGGCAGCCGGATTATCAGCATGGTGTTCCTCGGCGTGCTTGAGCATCTGCAGAAGAAGCCTGTCACCGACTGGGTCAGCCGTCAGCGCTTCCACCATCAGTACCTGCCGGATGTGCTGCAATACGAACCCGGCGCCTTCAGTGATGAAGAAAAAGAAGCCCTGCAAAGCCTGGGGCACACCCTGCGCGAAGTGGGTTATAACTATGGCAACATGCAGGCCATTCGGTGGGATAAAAAATCCGGACGTGTGACGGCCGCTGCCGATCCACGCGGTATCGGTGAAGCTGCGGTCGGCGGCGTACGTATATCTGGAGCAAAATAATTTGCTGTTTTTCTATTTAAAGAAAGTCATCGGCATGCTGCTGATGCCGATTCCGTTGACCGTGATGGGTCTACTGCTGGGACTGCTGCTGTTAAAGAAGCGTCCTTTTACCGGCAAAAGCCTGATTCTGCTGTCAACGCTGTTTCTGGCGCTGACCAGCTGGAACCCGGTTGCCGATTCCCTGCTGGCACCGTTTGAAAAGCAGTACCCGAAATTCGATCTGGATCAGCCGGTGGATACTGTGGTGGTGCTTGGCTCCTGCCATAAAACCGACCTGGACGTTCCGCCCGCTGCGCAGCTTTGTTCACCCGCCCTTTTCCGCCTCACCGAGGGCCTGCGGATTCTGGCCGCTAACCCGCAGGCGGAGTTGTTCGTCTCAGGGTATGCCGGTGTCGACCGCCGCTCCCACGCGGAAGTCATGCGTGAAGTTGCCATCAGCATGGGCGTGGCTGAACAGCGCATCCGTATCTTCCCGCAGGCCAGGGATACAGAAGAAGAAGCGCAGCAGATGGCTGCCGATCTGACCGGTAAAAGATTCGCCCTGATCAGTGAGGCCTCTCATCTGCCGCGAGCCATGGTCTTTTTTCAGCAGCAACAGCTTGAACCCATAGCCGCACCGGCGGTGGTGCTCAGCAGTGAAGATTCCGACTGGCGTATTGATGCTAACGCCGCCCACAAAAGTGAACGGGCTTTTTACGAGTGGATTGGCCAGCTGTGGCAAAGCCTGAAGGCAATGATCTGAGAGAAACCGGTCTGAGACAGACGAGCGGACATAAAAAACGGGAGCCAGGCTCCCGTTTTTTTACTGATATAACAATATCAGCAGATCAGAACAGATAGCTCAGGCTGAGATCGACCGTCGCAATATCTGCGTCGTAGTCGTCGTCTGAGTTATCCATGCTGTAAGAGGTGTAATCCAGACCGAGACGGAAAGAGTCTCCCAGGTCGGTGTCCAGACCAACACCCCAGAGGAAGTCGATACCGTCTGTGCTGCCGGAAGCAGTGACACCTGAGACTTCAACATCACGATCCACGCTCCAGCGGTGCAGACCCAGTTTGAACATCAGATCGGTGTTGGTGAAGATCTCTTTACCGAAGCGGGTAACGATCTGGTAAGACAGAACGTCGTCAGTGTAGGTCGTGGTGTCGTCGATATCATAATCAAGATCCGCGGCCAACTTCTTAGCACCCAGCATGACATCAAAGCGGCTGTGATCAGCCAGCTCAAAATGCGTACCCATGTACAGGCCATAACCGGCGCCGTCACTGTTTTCGCCTTCGGCGTCCATCATGCTCAGGCCGCCATTCAGCATAACAAAATGACGGATGCTTTTGCCTTCACCTTCTTTGACTTCGCTGACTTCGTTAGGAATCTTGCCACAACCCAGACAGCGCACAAAAGCGGCCTGCAGAGGTGTAACCACGAAGGTTTCTGCGGCTTCATCTGCGTTGCCACCCAGCAGGGTGAAAGGCAGCGTCGCACCGTAAATCAGTGCTCCGGCCTGTGACAGAACAAAATACAACGGACGGGCAAACAGAGCGTCCGCGACCATTGCGCCAGCTCCCGGCGTTTCCTCAATCGTTTCCGCGGCTGACATAGAGCTCAGTCCGATCAGCGCACTTGCTACAACAATGTTTACGGGCTTCCGTAATGCCACCATAGGTTGCATTGTCCTTCCTCTTTTATACGAATGCGAATAAGCCGACTATATCAGCACCTTCAGGCTCCGTCACGACCACCGAATGTGCTCTGCGTCCCGCACGGGCGGTAAATCACGCTTTTTTGATTTCAGTGCTGGCATTTTGGGCAATATACCGTCGCCCGCTGGCCCTGACGTATCTCTTTCAGGGTAGCATCACATACTTTGCACAGTTTGCCGCCACGACCATAAACGAACAGCTGCTGGGCAAAATAGCCGGGTTTACCATCACCGCCAACAAAATCCCGCAATGTCGTACCACCCTGTTCGATGGCCGCCGCCAGCACGGTTTTGATTTCACTGACCAGACGCTCGTATTTTGCTTTGCTGATTTTCCCGGCGGCGGTCTGTGGACGGATACCCGCCTTGAACAGGCTTTCATTCGCATAGATATTGCCGACACCGACTACCACTTTGCCATCCATAATAAAGGTCTTGATGGCCTGGCTTTTTCCGCGCGAGCACTGCCAGAGATAGTCGGCGGTGAATGCCTCTGACAGAGGTTCCGGGCCGAGATGGGTCAGATGCTCACAGTCCTCACCCGGCGCCACCCACAATAAAGCGCCAAACCGGCGCGGATCATGGTAGCGCAGCACTTTGCCGTTACTCAGTTGCCAGTCGATGTGATCATGAACCCCGGGATCTTCCTGCGGTTCGACCAGGCGAAGTGACCCGGACATCCCCAGATGCCAGATCGCGGTGCCTTTGGCAGTCTCCACCAGAATGTATTTGGCGCGCCGCGTCAGGCCGGTAATGGTCTGCCCTTCGAGCTGATGAATCTCAGCGACCACCGGCCAGCGCAGTTTCGGCTGACGCACGATTACTTTTTCAATCCGCTGCCCGGTAAGCCAGGGGGCTATTCCGCGTTTGGTCGTTTCGACTTCGGGTAATTCCGGCATCCGCTCTGAGGCTCCTTATGGGTTGTGACCAGCACAGACCATCAATAACAAACATCGTGAAGGGTAAATGACAGGCATAAAAAAACCCGGCAAGCCGGGTTCTTTTCAAGCACAAAGAAACTTATTTGATTTTAGCTTCTTTGTATACAACGTGCTGACGAACAACGGGATCAAATTTTTTGATCTCGAATTTCTCAGGCATGGTGCGCTTGTTTTTGTCAGTGGTATAGAAGTGACCGGTACCGGCACTTGAAACCAGACGAATCTTATCGCGTGGCATAAAATGCTCCTTAAACTTTTTCGCCGCGAGCGCGGATTGCGGTCAGCACAGCATCGATACCTTTCTTATCGATGATACGCATACCTTTAGTGGAAACACGCAGACGTACGAAACGTTTTTCGCTTTCTACCCAAAAGCGGTGATATTGCAGGTTAGGCAGGAAGCGGCGCTTGGTTTTAATGTTGGAGTGGGAAACGTTGTTCCCTACTACAGGACTTTTGCCTGTAACTTGGCAAACCTTAGACATTTGATCTTCGCCCCGATTCTTAACTGTATCGAAATCTGTAAATTCGTTACCAACCGTGGGCGTTAGTCTCCGATTCCGGAAGACCTTGGACGACCCTGGCTGAAATGAGCTGCGCTTTATACCAAAACACCAGATCACTCGCAAGCAAAAGGATGTTTTTTGTACGAAAGACAGGGTTATCGGTGAATATTCGTGACGGAATCACGATTGAAGGTCACAACCGGCATCAAAGCCAGCCCCGTTCGGCAAACGACACAGCGTAACCGTCCCCGACAACCAGATGATCCAGCACACGGATATCGACCAGCCCGAGCGCCTGTTGCAGCCTGTCGGTGATGGCCCGGTCCGCCTGACTGGGTTCAGCAATGCCTGAGGGGTGGTTATGCGCGAGTATGACAGCAGCGGCACCCTGTTCCAGTGCCTGTTTGACCACTTCACGCGGATAAACCGCAGCGCCGTCTATAGTACCACGAAATAATTCCTGATACCTGAGCACTCTGTGCTGGTTATCCAGAAACAGACAGGCGAACACCTCATAACTGAGATCCCGCAGCTGCGCCTGCAGATACTGACGCGTCAGTTCCGGGCTGGTCAGGGCATCACCGTGTTGCAGCTCTTCAGCCAGATGACGACGTGCCATTTCCAGTACCGCCTGCAACTGAGCAAATTTGGCACTGCCCAGTCCCAGCGGCTCACAGAAGCGCTGCTGGTCTGCGGTCAGCAATGCACGCAGGCTGCCAAAATCGGATAACAGCTCACGGGCGAGATCCACCGCGCTTTTACCTTTCACGCCAGTGCGCAGGAAGATAGCCAGAAGTTCGGCATCCGATAGTACATGAGCCCCGTGAATAAGGAGTTTTTCCCGCGGCCGCTCCAGTGCAGGCCAGTCGCTGATCGCCATTACCAATCCCTGTAAAAGCGGCAGGGCAAGGCGGCTGGAACGGCCCCAATGCCATGCTGAATTATTAATTACTTCCCTTTATACTCGGGCCATTCTAGTCAGCCTGAAGATCACTATGCAACAACTCTCCAACAAGCGTGTCCTGCTGGGAATCACTGGTGGAATTGCAGCTTACAAAGCTGCTGAACTGGTGCGTATTCTGAAGAAAGCCGGAGCCGAAGTCCGTGTCGTCATGACCATTGGGGCCATGGAATTTATCACCCCACTGACACTGCAGGCCCTGTCCGGCAACCCGGTTCACCATGAACTGCTGGACTCCGCCGCCGAAGCCGGCATGGGGCATATCGAACTGGCCCGTTGGGCCGATCTGGTTCTGGTCACCCCGGCTTCCGCTAACTTCATAGCGCGCCTGACCAACGGCATGGGCGATGATCTGCTGACCACTATATGCCTGGCAACCGATGCCCCGGTCGCACTGGCCCCGGCCATGAATCAGGCAATGTGGCGTGACCCGGTCACGCAGAACAACATTGGTCACCTGATCGACCTGAAAGGCAGCAAACTGTACATATTCGGTCCGGCGGAAGGCAGTCAGGCCTGTGGCGACATTGGCCCCGGCCGCATGCTGGAGCCGGAAACCATCGCACTTATGGCCGCCGACCTGTTTGAAACCGGTCTGTTAAGCGGTAAGCATGTGGTCATTACCGCAGGTCCGACCCGCGAAGCCATTGACCCGGTGCGTTACATCTCCAATCACAGCTCCGGCAAAATGGGTTATGCCCTGGCTGTTGCCGCCCGCGATGCCGGCGCCCGGGTAACCATCATCAGCGGACCAGTCACTATCCCGGCCCCGGATCACATCACAGTGATCCCTGCGTACAGCGCGCGGGAAATGCTGGAGACCTCCCTGGCGCAGCTGGGGCAATGCGATATTTTCATCGCCGCCGCGGCTGTCGCTGATTACCGTCCGATCGCACCAGAGGCGGAGAAGATCAAAAAGTCGTCAGAAACCGTCGAACTGACACTGGTGAAAAACCCCGATGTGGTGGCCACCGTAGCCAACCACGAGTTGCGGCCGTTCACCATTGGTTTTGCAGCTGAAACCCAGGACATCGACACGTACGCACGTGGCAAACTGGTCAGCAAAAATCTGGATATGATCGTTGCCAACGATGTGTCACGCAGCGATATCGGCTTCAACAGTGATGAGAATGCGGTCACCGTTTTCTGGAATCAGAACCAGCAATCCTTCGAGCCGCGCAGTAAAAGTGCACTGGCCGCTGAGCTTATTGATCTGATTGCTCATCAATATGCCGCCAAGCAGACCGACAAAGACGCCACATTAACTCAGGAAAAAGGCTGAACATGCAGAAATTACAGGTAAAGTTACTGGACGATCGTCTCGGAAAAGATATTCCGCTGCCGGAGTATGCCACCACAGGCTCTGCCGGTCTGGATCTGCGCGCCTGTCTGGACGCCGCCCTGACTCTGCATCCGGGCGAAACCCAGCTGATTCCTACCGGCATGGCGATCTACATTGAAGATCCTGGTCTGGCGGCGATGATTCTTCCGCGTTCCGGACTGGGTCATAAGCATGGCATTGTACTGGGCAATCTGGTCGGTCTTATCGACTCAGACTATCAGGGCCAACTGATGGTCAGTTGCTGGAATCGTGGTAACACGCCCTTTACTATTGAAGTGGGCGAACGCATCGCTCAGCTGGTTCTGGTCCCGGTTGTGCAGGCTGAGTTTGAGTTGGTCGACGAATTCGAAAGCACAGAACGTGGCAGCGGAGGATTCGGCCACACCGGCACTAATTAGTGCCCAGCGGTATTCATAACAATTACATAGGAAAGTAATCAGCATGAGCAGCCTTGGTAAAAAGCCGGCAAGAACCATTATCTATTACAGCCGGATTTCAATCTGGCTTGCTCTGCTTTTTATCACTGGCGGAATGGCGGTGCAGAGTATTCAGATCAACCTGTTTACTCAATCGGACGTCGACAAAGTGTTCGCCAATGCCATGGCCGAACAGATGGCCCATTCCCTCAGCCTGCGCCTGCAGGACACCATCCGTCTGCAGCAGGCCGCCAGTAATCATCCTGACACACTGAATGCTCTGGAAAATGGTGATGCCCGCTGGAAACTCACCCTGCGCCAGTTCATGCCCGGCGTACGCTCGCTGTCGCTGATCAAACGCAATGAAGCCATGGGCCTGCAACGCACTCATGGTTATGCCGTACAGGATCTGGTCAGCCGCACTCTGGACGGCGCAGCCATGCGCTTTGAAGCAGTAACCCGCGATGACAGCGCGGCCTTTTACTGGGCCTCCCCTATCCACGACCGGCAGAAACAGATTGTTGGTGTGCTGCTGGCAGAGTACGGCCCGCAATGGCTGAACCAGTTCCAGTCCGGTGCTACTGACACCCTGGGCCAGGTGGTAGTGAATCAGTTCGTCGATGGCGACCGTAAAAATGGTCTGGAAATTTTCCGCGCCGGGCAGGAGCCGGATTTACGCGGTACCGTGGTTACTTATCCGATCAATGACTACTGGTACCTGACCTATATTCCATCCAACAAGCGTCCGCAGCTGGAACTGGTGCCACTGATTACCCCATGGATTGTTTCTCTGGTCGCCACCCTGCTTGGTCTGTTCCTGGTTATAGGGATGCAAAAACGCGGCATCCTGCAGAACCAGCTGAAACTGCTCACATACGTGCGCGGACTGCGCCGTGATAACGAGACGCCAGCTCCCAAATTTACCCTGCAGCTGTTCCATGATCTGGCGGACTCCATGCATCACCTGTTCTCCACCATGAGACCGACGACGGAAGATGCTTCACAAATGTCGACTACACGTCAGCGCGTAGATTTACCGGCACAGCCACAGCAGCGCCGGGCACCGGCTAAAACCGCGTCTGCCGCCCCAACGATGGGGATGATGGTTGAAGAGGTCGAAGAGGAGTCCGTGGATCTCAATCCGGATATCTTCCGCGCCTATGACATCCGTGGTATCGCCGGAAAAGATCTGACCGACGACACCGTTTACTGGATTGGTCGCGCCCTCGGTGCAGAACTGGCAGAACGCGGCCTGAAAAAAGCCTGTATCGCCTGGGATGGCCGTTTATCCAGCCCGGCTCTGGCGCAGGCTGTGCAAAAAGGTCTGCAGGAAGCAGGTTGTAACGTCATAGTACTGGGGGCCCAGCCAACCGGCCTGATGTATTTCGCCACCCACGAAACCGATGCCAGTTCCGGTGTCGTGATCACCGGCAGCCACAATCCGGCTGAATTCAATGGTCTGAAAATCGTCGTCAACCACCAGCCGCTGGCCGGCGATGAACTGATGGCGCTGTATCACAGAATCAAACGCAATGATCTGCCGCGCGGGACCGGCATGGCAGAGAGCCGCCAGCTGGAAGATCACTATCTGGAACGCATTGAAGGCGACGTTCAGATCGGCCGTGATCTGAAAGTCGTGATCGATGCCGGCAACGGTATCGCCGGCCCACTGGCGCAGCGCCTGTTTGCCGACCTGAATATTGAAGCTGAATACCTCTACTGCGATGTGGATGGTCACTTCCCGAATCACCACCCGGATCCGGGCAAACCGGAAAACCTGGCAACTCTGCAGGCCAGAGTTACCGCCAGCGGTGCCGACCTGGGTCTGGCCTTCGACGGTGACGGCGACCGCCTGATGGTGATCGATAACACAGGTAAGATTATCTGGCCGGATCGCCTGCTGATGCTGCTGGTGCAGGATATTCTGCCGCGCAATCCGGGCCGTGACGTGATCTTTGACGTGAAGTCCTCACGCCATCTGACGGGCTTCATCAGCCGCCATGGCGGACGTCCGACCATGACCGCCACCGGCCATTCACTGATGAAGCGCCAAATGGCAGAAACCAAAGCTGTGGTCGGCGGTGAATTCAGCGGCCACATCTACATTGCCGAGCGCTGGTACGGTTTCGATGACGGTCTCTACACCGCCGCCCGGGTGCTGGAAATTCTCAGTATGAGAAGCGAGCCGGTCAGTGAAGTCTTTGCCGCCCTGCCGGAAGACGTCAGCACACCAGAGCTGATCATTGAAACCGATGATAAGCGTAAATTCGCCATTCCCGAGCTGCTGAAGCAGGATTCTGAACTGACGGAAGGCGCCCGGGTGTTTACCACCGATGGCCTGCGTATTGAATTCAGCACAGGCTGGGGGCTGATCCGCCCGTCCAACACCACGCCAACGCTGACCCTGAGATTCGCTGCCCAGGACGAACAGACCATCGCCCTGATCCAGCAGAAGATGAAGCAGGCACTTACCCGTCACGCACCGGAACTCAAGGTTCCATTCTGATAAACGGCTAAATTGAATAGCCCCTGCCTCACCGGTCACGCTATAATGTGCGGCTGGTGAGGTTCCTCACCGAACAGAATCCACCCCTTCCCAGCAAGGAGCCAGCCCATGCCTCTGACGCGTGACCGCGCCATCAATGCCACTCAGGTTCTCAGTGAAGCACTGCCTTATCTGCAGCGTTTTGTCGGCAAAACCATCGTCGTAAAATACGGCGGTAACGCCATGATCGACGAAGAACTCAAGAACAGCTTTGCGCGTGACATGGTAATGCTCAAGCTGGTTGGCATTAATCCGATCGTGGTACACGGTGGTGGCCCGCAGATCGGCGAGCTGCTGGAAAAGCTGAAAATCGAAAGCCGCTTCGTTAACGGCATGCGCGTGACCACGTCAGAAACCATGGACGTCGTGGAAATGGTGCTCGGCGGTCTGGTGAACAAAGACATCGTTAACCTGATCAACCAGAACGGCGGCAAAGCTATCGGCCTGACCGGTAAAGACGGCCAGCTGCTGCATGCACGTAAGCTGCACGTCACCAAGAAATCACCGGAGCTGGAAAAGCCGGAAATCATCGACATCGGCCACGTCGGCGAAGTATCGCGCATCAACACGCAGGTGTTGGACATGCTTACCAACAGTGACTTTATTCCTGTGATTGCGCCGATTGGTGTTGGCGAAGACGGCTCGTCTTACAACATCAACGCTGATCTGGTCGCCGGTAAAGTGGCTGAAGTTCTGCAGGCGGAAAAACTGATCCTGCTGACCAATATTCCGGGTCTGATGGATAAGAATGGTGAAGTACTGACCGGCCTGACCACCAAGCAGGTCGACGAGCTGATTGCCGACGGCACGATTTACGGCGGTATGCTGCCGAAGATTCAGTGCGCTCTGGACGCCGTGCACTCCGGTGTAGTCAGCGCCCACATCATTGATGGCCGGGTTGCACACTCGACGTTGCTGGAACTCTTCACCGATGAAGGTGTGGGTACCCTGATTACCAATCGTCGCAACTGAACGGAGACACCATGACCGAACAGAGTGAGAACATCTCACGCCGCGATCAGATTCTGCAGGCGCTGGTGCATATGCTGGAAACCAATCCTGGTGCCCGCATCACCACCGCCAGCCTGGCGAAAACCGTCGGGGTGTCAGAGGCAGCGCTTTATCGTCATTTTCCGTCTAAGGCGAAGATGTTCGAAGGCCTGATCGCTTTTATCGAAGAGGCGGTTTTCTCCCGTATCAATCGTATTCAGGCGGATTTTGAAACCGCCAGCGACCGCTGCGAAAAGACCCTGACCCTGGTACTGACCTTTGCTGAGAAGAACCCGGGCATGTGCCGCCTGTTGTCCGGCGACGCGTTATCGGGTGAAACCGAGCGCCTGCGTCAGCGTATTCAGCAGTTCTTTGATCGCATCGAAACCGAGCTGAAAAAATTCCTGCGTGAAGCGGAAATGCGTGAAGGCAAAGTGCCACAGCAAACCGCCAGTGCGGCAGCCAATCTGCTGACCGCCGTACTCGAAGGCCGCATCCGCCAGTATGTGCGCAGTGAATTTGCCGCGCCGCCAACCCGTTACTGGGACGAGCAGTGGCCGATGCTGAATCAGACTCTGCTGCGCGAGAAGAATCTGACCTCCCTCGCCTGATCCTGATATCAGACGCATACGAAAAAGCCGGACAATGTCCGGCTTTTTCGTATTCTTAATCGGTAATACAGAACGTCAGTCCCCGGCCAGGGCTTTATCTACCCGGTCGTAATCCACATCCCGCTCCAGCGTACCCGGCGGATAAATCTGCAGAACCCGCAGGCGCTCAAACTCTGACGCATACTCCTGAGTAATGCGGATCATCTCCTGCTGACGGTCTTTGATCGTATTCTGCGAATCACGGATAGCACCCTGCAGCACAGCGATTTCTTCGCGCAGATCTGCCGGTACTTCCTGACCTTTACGTTCAATGTTTGCCGCCTGAGTTTCCGCCCGGCTCAGTTTTTCTTCCAGCTCAGTAATACGCCGGCGCTGCAGGCCAATATAAGAACTCACTTCATCAGCACGACGCTGACGGGCACGCTCAACATCGTTGGGCGAGGCATACAGACGCAGCAGACGCATATCTTCTTCCTTGCGTTCAGCCGTCGCCTGCTGGCGGGCCTGTTCGCGGGCTTCTGCCGCACGCTTTGCCTGTAGTTCTTCATCAGTGGGGGCGCGGTCGACATGGCCAATCACCATACCGCGGCTGTTGAGAATGTCGTAAGCCAGGTGGGAATATTCTGCAGGGACATAGTCTTTAATGATCACGTCACCGTTCACATTAAAGCGGTACATCTTTTTCGCGGCATAGCTGGGGGTGGCTGCAATCGCCAACACAAACGCCAACACCCCAACTACTGCTTTCATACTCAGGAAACTCCGTACTGATCCCTATAAGCGCTGATCGCTTCGGCATATTGCTTCAGCTCTGGCTTTTCTGACACATAATCCAGCACCTGGTTCAGACCGACGATGCTGATCACTTTCATTCCAAAATCGCGTTCCACTTCCTGAATGGCTGACAGCTCACCCTGGCCTTTTTCCTGACGGTCCAGCGCAATCAGCGCCGCCGCAGGAACAGCACCCGGTGCAGCTTCAATCATAGCCATTACTTCGCGGATTGCTGTACCGGCAGTAATAACGTCATCAACGATCAGTACATTACCTGTCAGTTCAGCCCCTACAAGATTACCACCTTCACCATGGGTTTTGGCTTCTTTACGGTTAAAGACATAAGGCATATCTTTGCCATAGTGGTCAGCCAGTGCGACAGAAAGCGACGCGGCCAGAGGAATGCCTTTGTAAGCCGGGCCAAACACCACATCATAGGCAACACCAGCGTCTTCAATGGCGGCTGCGTAGAAGCGACCAAGTTTTGCCAAAGCCATGCCGGTATTGAACAGGCCAGCATTAAAAAAGTAGGGGCTGATGCGCCCGGATTTGAGGGTAAATTCGCCGAATTTCAGAACACCCTGTTCGATGGCAAACTCAATAAATTCTTTCTGATAACTTTGCATACTGCACCTGATGATATGGCCGGGCGGTCAGTCAGGCGGTCTATACTGGAGCATCCGGGAAGGCCGGATATTGCACCAGACAGTTTTACCCGCTTTCCTGAGGATGCGGTATGATACACGCTTCACCAGTTGGGAACCATGTATGAGGATAATCAGTTTACACGTCGACGGCCTTCAGCAAGCAGTGGAGAACGGGCTGTATACCTGGCTGCAGACAGCCGGTGCAGACGTAGTCGCAATTCAGAATCTGAAGGCAAAGGAATATCAGCTGCCCGATTCCGTGCTCTATCCGGAAGGGTTCAACGCCTATTTTTTTGATGCAGAAGCTGACGGTTACTCAGGCGTAGCCATCCTCACCAAAGATATGCCGAAAGCCATTATGACCGGCCTGGCATTTCCGCAGTGTGATATGCAGGGTCGTTTTATTCAGGCGGACTTCGACCACGTCAGTGTCGGTTCCATTCTGTTTCCCCCGGTTGACCAGTACAACACACTGGAAGACAAACTCGCGTTCCAGCAGGAGTTTCTTGAGCACCTTATCAAGACCCGTCGCAAGCGTCGCGAATTTATTTTCTGCGGTAACTTCGAAGCCACCCACAAAACAGTGGATCTGTCTGATTGGCAGAACAACCAGAACGTACCGGGCTTCCTGCCGGAAGAGCGTGCCTTCTTCGATCAGATGTTTGGCCCGGCGGGTTATGTCGATGCTTTCCGTGAAGCCAACTTCGGGGAAAATCAGTACACCTGGTGGCCGGACGCCGACAGCGCTCGCCGCAACATCAATGGCTGGCGCAAAGACTTCCAGATCTGCACACCGAACATCCGCCAGTACGTGGTGGAAGCCAAACTGGATACCAACCTGAAGTTCGGCGATCACGCTGCGGTGATGGTGGAATACGAGTTTGACGAAGAATAGGTCTGAATGGCCAGATCAAAAAAGCCCGCTTTCGCGGGCTTTTTTGATCTATTCAAATTTACAATGCTTCAGGCCACTCAACGGTCTCAGCCAGGCTTTTTTCCACCATGGCTTCCCATTTAGCTGACCTTTTTGAACTTTTTTTACCACGCACAGCAATGATCGCGGCATCAAATTCTTCTTGGGTGACTTTGGCTGTGCACACAGAGCTGCTGGAACAGACAGTCTTATGCTGTGTAGAGTCCATTTTTAGTGCTGTATTCATGTCACTCACCTCTATTTCGGGCCGAGAAGGCTATAGCCAAGGGCCCATTCTGTCAAACATCTTCCATTACTATGATACAACTGGGATGCTAACGTGTTCATAAGGAAACGAATTCCACCCCAGTTCATGACTTCCGTTGTATACATCTATCAGAGTAGACACTAATTTGTCCATTGGTTCAGTTATTTTAAGTGACTTTGCTCCCAATTTCTGAGCATAAGTCATGGCTATATCGACAACTAATGGAACAACAAGACGTTTAAGCTCATCACATGAAGGGTTACGAGCAATCCTGTCTATCCTGACAATTCTTTTTCCTTTAGACACTCTCCCATGAGCGAGAGCCCCTAGTTTGCCATCAACGAACACAGCAACATCAAAATGCCTTGGTTCTTTATCATTAGCTGTTTCAAGAATTCCATTCCAATTTAGCTTAGGCTCGGTCTTCCATTCATGCGCTTCCCTGACGTTAGAAGGATGTGCAATTTCCAAGCATATCCTTCCCTTGAGAGTAGCCAGCTTTTCAATCCATACAGAGGAACCAATAACCTCGGCATAACACCTCTGCCGTATTATGTGGTAGTACTTTCTTCGCTCAGAATATTCCATCACCCAAAACCATCTAATCCCTAACGAAAGAGCTTACACAAAGAACTATTAGTTAACTCTTTAGATACTATCAGTGGTATATGCAGATAGGGAGCTTTTCTGTACCTCAGATAATTCTGCGATAGCTTTCTGTGCCAGCGCCAGCATGGCGTTCAGTTCATCCGGCGTGAAAGCTTCGCCTTCTGCGGTGCCCTGAATTTCCACAAAGCCGCCTTTCTCGGTCATTACCACGTTCAGATCGGTTTCCGCGCTGGAGTCTTCAGCATAATCCAGATCCAGTACCGCTTCGCCTTTGTAAATGCCGACGGATACCGCAGCAATCTTCTGCTTCAGTGGTTCGCCTTTTACTTTACCATTGGCTTTCAGCCAGTTAATGGCATCGGCCAGAGCCACGCAGGCACCGGTAATGGATGCAGTACGGGTACCGCCATCAGCCTGGATAACGTCACAGTCGATGGTGATGGTGTTTTCACCCAGCGCCTTCAGGTCTACCGCGGCACGCAGGCTGCGACCGATCAGGCGGGAAATTTCTACAGTACGGCCCTGCTGTTTACCTTTGGCTGCTTCGCGGATCATGCGTGATCCGGTGGAGCGTGGCAGCATGCCATATTCAGCGGTCACCCAGCCCTGACCTTTACCGCGCAGGAAAGGTGGCACACTGGTATCTACAGAAGCGGTGCAGATGACTTTGGTATCACCGAATTCCACCAGCACAGAACCCTCTGCGTGTTTGGTGAAGTTACGGGTGATGCGTACGTCGCGCAGTTGATCGTTGGCGCGGCCACTTGGTCTCATAATCGGATCCCTGTTGTCATCGGATTGAATGTTTCAGCAGCGGCATTATAGCGGCATGGCAGCAAAATACCTCAGGCCTTACAATAACGGACTGTTGAGCAGAGGAATAATGACTATGGTTTTCAGTATGACCGCGTTTGCCCGGACCACGGCAGAATCCACCAACGGCCGCTTCACCTGGGAAATACGCTCGGTAAACAGCCGCTATCTGGAACCACATTTCCGCCTGCCTGATGCCCTGCGTGATATTGAACCTGCTCTGCGCGAACAGCTGAAAAAGCACCTCAACCGCGGCAAAGTCGAATGCTTCCTGCGCTATCACCCGACTACCAGCCAGGGGCAGATGAAAATCAACGAAGATCTGGTGCACGAACTGAATGCGGCTGCCGATGCGGTGCACGCCATCATCGGTCCGGGCAATACCATGAATGTGCTCGAAGTGCTGAAATGGCCCGGGGTTATCAGCGCCGAAGAAACCGACAGCAAAGTCATCAGTCAGCAGGCTGTCAGCGCCTTCGCTGATTGCGTGTCATCGCTGAAAGACATCCGCCAGCGTGAAGGCGAAGAACTGGGCAAACTCATCTCTCAGCGCATTGAGCGTATTGCGGAGATCGTCAGTGATGTACAGCAACAGCTGCCGGCTGCGTTGGAAGCCCAGCGTCAGCAACTGCTTGAGCGCTTCAAAGAACTGGCAGTAAGCGTTGATGAAGATCGTCTGGAAACCGAGATGGTTATGCTGGCGCAGAAAGCTGACGTTGCCGAAGAACTCGACCGCTTAAATACCCACGTCAATGAAGTAAAACGCATCCTGACCATGGACGAACCCATTGGCCGGCGTCTGGATTTTATGATGCAGGAGCTGAACCGTGAGGCCAATACTCTGTCATCCAAATCCCTGACCACAGGTATTACTCAGGCCGCGGTGGATCTGAAAGTGCTGATCGAACAGATGCGCGAGCAGGTGCAGAATATTGAATGATGTTCTTGGGTATTCGACGTTGTTCTTGATAGCATTATAAATCAAAGAGTTATGTGATTTTGACGCTCATGGTGTTCGTGTAAGTTCTGCCAAGT
>NZ_DJIO01000055.1:0-19854 GCF_002433655.1 Thalassolituus sp. UBA6592
CCCAAACTGTGGGACAGCAGTGGGGATAGTCCTGGCTTTTTTACGGTTAAAAATCAGTTCGCAGCCTGAGCTGAACGGATCAGACGCTTGCCGATCTGATCGCTGAATTCCTGCCATACCGGCTGCATACTCTGACGCCAGGCCGCGCGTTGTTCATCGCTTAAACTGATGATTTCTGTTTTACCCGAGTTGGCAATATTTTCACGGTGACGGAGAGTTTCACCTGCCGCAGTCTGATTCACCTGGTAGGTAACTTCAGCAATGATTCCTTCCAGCTGAGAGCGGATTTCAAAAGGAATGTCGTACCAGAACTCAGAGTTGGTGACTAACATATAGTCGAGAACACCGTGATTGGTTTCCGTCAGATAAGGCTGTACGGACTGCAGGTTCTGCTCATCAAAATTGGCCCATGGGTTTTCTGCGCCCTGCACCTGGCCATCAGCCAGTGCTTTACTCATGGCAGAATACGGCAGTACCACAGAATTGGCTTTAATGGCTGCGAACTGAGCTTTCAGAACATCGGAATTCTGAATGCGGAAATTCAGGCCTGCGGCTTCTTCGGGTGTTGTCAGAGGTTTGTTGGCTGACAGCTGTTTCATGCCATTGTGCCAGTAAGCCAGTCCGACAATGCCCTGCTTAACCATGCTTAACAGCAGTTGTCTGCCCTTTGGGCGACTTTGAAATTTATCGACGGCGGCCAGGTCATCAAACAGGAAAGGCAGGTCAAAAATCTGCAGTTCGTCTGTGTAAGCGCGGAATTTAGACAAGGACGGTGCCATCAGCTGAATTTCATTGCGGCGCAGTGCTTCCAGTCCGTCAGTATCATTAAACAGTTCACTGTTACCGTGAACTTCGATCACGACCTTATCGCCGAGACGTTCTTTTACCAGTTTCTGCAGCAGCAGAGCACCTTTGCCTTTGGGTGAGCCATCATTACTCACATGTGAAAAACGGATAACGATTGGACCGCTTTCATCGGCATACGCCGCCAGTGAAAAGAGTGAAGAAAGGATTGTCAGAATAATAATCGGAAGAGAGCGGACGCGCTTCATTACAGCTCCGGTTGTTGTTTTGAAAACAGGCAGCGGGGTATTTAGGCACAGCAGAAAAATCTGATCAATAGGTAAAATAATGCAGCAATGTTTCAGTAATAATTATCAATGGGGTAATTTCCACCCATTATTTTCCGGATTGTTTACTGGGTATTCAGGCTCTCTGTCTTTGCCAGCATGAGTCTTTAATATAAGGGTATGCTTGTTGAGTTATATCGTGAGTTGTCTGCTCCGCATTTCGTGCGATAGCCGTGAGAGAACGATAAAGAGAAAGCCATAAAGAGAAAGCCGACAGGGAAATAAAGAGGGCATCAGCAATGCTTTTGTATACGGCTCCAGGCTCCGGGTGAGGCTGGTCTTTGCCGGTTTTATCTGCCGTGCTGTTTTAATTTTCCTTTCAATGATTGGAGAAATAACAGACTAATTTGATCCGCGTCAGTTTTTTGTTGCGGAGTTTTCCGGTGCTGTTTTCCCAGATGCTCTTTTTCCGGGGCTCTTTTTTCAGGATCTCTTTTTTCTCCATAGCTTTTCACGGATCAGTTTTCAGGTACCCGAACCCCGCTGTTCACAGGCGCGAGGCTGTTCTGCTTTTTCTTTTACGCTTTGTTCTGCCTGGCTGTTATGTCATGAAACGATCCTGCACCTTATGCAACCTCTCATGCATCACCTCACACAACCCCTTGCAAAAAATCTGAGGCAACGACCTTTGAGTGCCCATCTCAAGTCTGTGTGGTCGCAGGCTTTACGGTGCCGGCTTCCGGGTGGCTGGCGCAGGGTGCAGGAGCATGCGGGAGCAGAGCAGTGCTAAGTCCCTTCGCTGTGTGTGGTCAAAGTGGATAAATGCACTTTCATGCTTCTCCTTTGCCTCTGGAATCTGTATAAAAGCGCTATGTAGTTACTTATATAGCGAAAACAACAACACGATATCTGTTAATGCGAAATAAACCCGGGAGGTTCCGGAAATGACAAAGCACACGCACAAAACCGGCTGGACAGGCCGTGCAAAACTGACTCTGAGCGCTGCCCTGATGTTCACGGCGGCCGCAGTACCAGTGGTTCAGGCAGATGAGGTGATGGTGGCGGTGGCTGCTAACTTTACTGCCCCGATGAAAGAGATCGCCGACGATTTCGCTGAAGCCACAGGCCACAAAGCCACGCTGGCGTTCGGATCATCAGGTAAGTTTCTGGCACAGATTCAGAACGGCGCGCCATTTGAAGTCTTCCTGTCTGCGGATCAGGCTAAGCCTATCAAGCTGGAAGAGCTGGGCACAGCAGTAAGCGGTACCCGCTTCACCTATGCTCAGGGCGGACTGGCCCTGTGGTCTGCGGCCGATGGTGTCGATCCGCAGGCACTGCTGAAAAGCGGCGATTTTAATAAGGTCTCGCTGGCCAATCCCAAGCTTGCGCCATATGGCGAAGCTGCCATGCAGACACTGGCAAAAATGGACCTGACGGAGCAGACCCGCCCGCATTGGGTGATGGGGGAAAACATTTCCCAGACCTGGCAGTTTGTATCTACCGGTAACGCGCGTATTGGTTTTGTCGCCATGTCACAGATTATGGAAAATGGCGCGGTCACCTCGGGCAGCGCCTGGATCATTCCGGCGGATTATTATCAGCCAATCCGTCAGGATGCGGTGTTGCTGAAGAAAGGTGAGGGTAATGCTGCTGCCGCTGCATTACTGGAATATCTGCAATCGGATGCGGTGGCAGAGTTAATTGCCCGTTACGGTTACAGCCGGGAGTAAAGCATCATGGGAATGCTTTCCGCTGCGGACCTGAGTGCCATCTGGCTGACGTTGAAATTAGCTGTTGTGGTGACTCTGTTATTGCTGATGCTGGGCATTCCTCTGGCCTGGTGGCTGGCCCGTACCCGTTCGCGCTGGAAAGGTGCGGTATCGGCACTGGTCGCTTTACCTCTGGTATTACCGCCCAGTGTGCTGGGCTTTTATCTGCTGATCGCCATGGGGCCGCAGGGTCCGTTAGGCACACTGATGCAATGGCTGGATATGGATCTGCTGCCATTCAGTTTTACCGGGCTGGTGGTTGCATCGGTGGTTTATTCCCTGCCGTTTGTTGTACAGCCGGTGCAGAACGCCATGCAGGCGATGGGGACTCAGCCACTGGAAGTTGCGGCTTCGCTTGGGGCTGGACCACTGGATCGTTTTTTTACGGTTGTGCTGCCCTTAGCTTTGCCCGGCATTTTAACCGCTGCGGTGCTTGGCTTTGCTCACACCGTCGGTGAGTTTGGTGTGGTGCTGATGATCGGCGGCAATATTCCCGATGAAACCCGGGTAATTTCGGTACAGATTTACGATCACGTGGAAGCGCTGGAATACGGACAGGCTCATATTCTGTCGGGCATTATGCTGATTTTCTCCTTTATTGTTCTGCTGGCCCTTTATGGTTTTGGACCAAAACGTGAGCAACAGCTAAACGGAGGTATGTTATGAGCAGTGATATGCAACTGCGCTTTTTTACTGCTTATTCCCGCTTCAGTCTGGACGTTAATCTGACGCTGCCCGGTAAAGGGGTTACCGCGCTGTTCGGACCATCAGGCTCGGGTAAAACAACGCTGTTGCGCTGTATTGCTGGCCTGGAGAAAACCCACGTTGGTGAAATGCGGATTAATGGCGATGTCTGGCAAAGTCAGGATACATTTCTGCCGCTGGAAAAACGCCCGCTGAGTTATGTTTTTCAGGATGCCGGTCTGTTGCCCCATCTGACCGTGCAGGGGAATCTGGACTACACCAGCAAACGTTGCAAACAACGTAATTGCGAACCTTTATCTGCCGAACGGCGTGATTACATTGTCGGATTACTGGGTATCGCTCATATTTTAAAGCGTCGTCCTGAGCGTTTATCCGGTGGTGAGCGCCAGCGTGCTGCCATTGCCCGCGCATTAATCGCTAACCCTCAGGTGTTGCTGATGGATGAACCTCTGTCTGCACTGGATCAGGACCGGCGGCAGGAAATTCTGCCGTATCTGGAAAAACTGCGCAGTGAATTTTCCGGCCCAATTATTTATGTCAGTCATGCCACGGATGAAGTTACGCGTCTGGCCGACCATCTGGTGACACTGGAAAACGGCCGGGTTACCCGCTCTGGTCCGCTGGATAAAATGCTCGCCGACCTTGATGCGCCGCTGCATCTGGGGGAAGAGTCCGGCGTCGTCATGCAGGGCGTGGTGGAAGAAATTGCCAGCGAGTGGCATATGGTGCGGGTGAATGTTGGCGATGTATCCATGTGGATTCAGAACAAGGGATTCGCTCTGGGTGATACGCTGCGTCTGCGGGTACTGGCGCGGGATGTCAGCCTGGCGCTGGAGCAGCATAAAGACACCAGTATTGTGAATATTCTGCCCTGCATTGTTGAGGAAATCCGCGATGACGAGCGTCAGGGGCTGATGCTGGTGCGGCTGCGTCTGGCAGGTCCCGGCGGAACACCGCTGCTGGTGCGTCTGACCCGGCTGTCGGTAAAACAATTATGGCTGGTACCCGGATTAAGACTCTGGGCGCAGATTAAATCGGTGGCACTGGTTTACTGAAGGGCTTCAGGCTTCGATCAGCAGCATAACGGCTGAGGATTTAAAAAAGGTCATCACGTCATCACCTTCCTGCAATGCGAGTTTTTCTGCGCTGCGGTTGGTCATGCTGAGGCTCAGTGATTTGCTGTCGCCGATATCCACAACAACATCGCAGTTTACTGCACCGGGAATGATGCGTTTGATCTTACCGGCCAGACGGTTGCGGGCGCTGACCTGTATCTGACTGTCGCGGCTGAGCATAATGGCGCTGGCTTCGACCAATGCAATTACCCGTACATCCGGCTCAATACCCAGTGCCTGACAGCTTTCATCGCTGACGATGGCGACTAATTCGCTGCTTTCCGAAATGCGGATATGCACTTCATTATTCACTGTGCCGGGAATAATCTGACTGACCACACCACGGAACTGATTGCGTACGCTGGTCTTCAGTGTGCCGCCGGTCATAAAGTCGGCAATATCGGTGAATGAATTCACTTTGCGGCTGAGTTGGCGCATAAAGGCTTCATGCTCCCGCTGCAGGGCAACAAAGCCGCGCACGATTTCTTTACCGTACGCCGTCAGTGATGTTCCTCCGCCGTGTGCACCGCCAGCAGCCCGGTCTACCAAAGGTTGCTGAGCCATATTATTCATGGCGTCGACGCGGTCCCAGGCGGTTTTATAGCTGATGCCTACCTGTTTGGCGGCAGAGGAAATAGAGCCGTTCTCCTCAATGGCGATTAACAGATTGACCTGATCCGCAGCAAACGCAGACTGACTGTCGTTCAGCCACAGACTGCCATGCAGCCCTTCAGGTTGGTTCTGTTTCTTCTTTGCCATACTGCTGCTCCTTTAACTGGCCCTATTTTAAGCCGAAGCACGCCTGCACGGCCATGCTGCCGTCGGTATTATCCTGCATGTCTTCCTGCACGCCCTCTGGCATGCACTGTAATGCTGACAAACTGAGCAGTGTGGCTGGCAAACCCCGGCTAATACTCTAGTTTTAATTACATATATCATTAACGGTACTGCCGTACTTCACAGGGTAATTGCATACATGAAACTCTTCCGACGGAGTCAGCCGGTGGTACCGGGCTGGCATTCTCTATTGGAAAGCGCTGACTGGGACGGGCTGCAACACAGTGCGGATTTACCGTCGGCGCTGAAGCAGCTGCTACAGGAGCGTGGTGCTGCCAGAGAGTTACAGGGACTGGTTGAACAATTACCGGCGGTTATGCAGCGTATCCGCCATTTGCAGCAGCATCTGCAGAGCGGTCTCGATGCGCTGGATGGCAGCCTCGGCGAAATTAATGACAGAACCTCAGATCAGCACAGGTTCGTTGATGAAACCCAGCGTCATCTGGCGGAGGGGGATAAGCAGTCGCAGCTTCTGCGCAGCGAAATGGAGCGCAAACTGACGGAGGTGCATGAATTCTTTTCATCGCGTTTTGCCGCTCTGCAGGATCAGTTAAAAGAAAAAGCAGAACACTCCCGGGCAGTGATCGATACCATTGATTCCATCGGCCAAACGGTTCATCTGCTGTCGCTGAACGCCACCATTGAGGCCGCCCACGCCGGTGATGCAGGACGCGGCTTTGTGGTGGTGGCCAATGAAGTGCGCAATCTCGCCATGCAGACGCGGGAAAGTGCAAAAGAAGCATTTGAGCAGATTGATTTAAGCCAGATCGAAAACCAGTTGGGTGACATGCTCAGTCAGTCGGAAAGCGAACTGGGTTCATTGAATGAGCGGGTGGCTGGCGCCATGTCGTCTCTGACCGGCCTGTTGGGTTCAATGCACGATCATCTGCAGGAAATTGAAAGTAATAACCGTGTAATTCAGGCGACGGTTAAATTAAGCGATACCACGCGGTCACGCATGCACAACCGCAGCGACTGGACCATGCGTCTTGGAGAAGAATTACAGGGGCTGCTGAGTTCTGATATGGAACAGCCAGCAAGCGTGCTGAGTGGTTTCAGCGATCTGCGTAAAACCGAATATATTCCTGCCGGACATGAGGACCATCTGGCCCGTATCCGTGCCCGCGGTGAAATTCGCGTAGCCATTGAACCCAAGTTTGTTGGTGTATCGTTTCATGCCCAGGGTGGCGGTGAGCTGCAGGGGTTCGATGCCGATATGGCACGCGCTTTTGCCCACTATCTGGGGGTTAAATGTACTTTTATCGAACATCCCTGGGATTTGTGTACGCAACTGCTGGACTGTGGCGCTGCAAGGGGAGAGCCACCGGCGGATTTAATGTGGAGTGCCTTACCACCGGATCCCGGTTATGAGGATCTGGCATTTTCTGAACCGTATCTTTTTCTGCCTTATGTGCTGGCCAGACGCAAAGGTGATGAAAGTATTCAGGGGGTACACAGCCTTGCCGGTAAAGTCCTCGGTTGTATAAATGATCCGGCAGCCTTTGCCACGCTGGAAGATGCCGGCCTGCGCTGGCGGGCGAATAAAAACCGCTCCGGCGGTAAAGTCGAACTGGGTAATTTGCTGGCTTATACTGACCAGAGCTGGATTCATGATGCCCTGGCAAAAGGTGTGGTGGATGCGTTTGCGGTCGATCTGCCGATTTATTACTGGGCCTGTCAGAACCCTCAGAGCCCATGGTTTGGACAACTGGAATTTCTGCCTCAGAATCTGGCTTCAGACCTTTGGGAATATACCGTCGGAGTAAAAGCCGAAGCAGAAAATTACACCTTGCTGAAAGAGGTCAACAGCTTTATCCGCGAATTCCGCAGCAGTGCTGAATACGACAAGCTGTGCAGGCAGTGGGTAGGCGAAAATCTCAGTGTCAGTCACTGGCAGCCGATGGCAGGTGTGGCCGATGAGAAATCGCTGCAGAAACTGTTTGAGGCATCACGCTGATTGGCGTGATGCCTGATTTACTGCTTTACCATTCAATCCCTGGCTGAGCTTTTACGCCGGCTTTAAACGCGTGTTTTTCCATTTTCATATCGGTTACCGTATCAGCCAGTTCACGCAATGCGGTTGGTGCGCCACGACCGGTCAGTATCACATTCTGATCTTTCGGGCGGTTTTCCAGTGCCTGCTTTAGTTCGTCAAAATTCAGCAGGTCATAGGCCAGCATATAGGTGATTTCATCCAGCATTACAGTGCGCAATTCGGGGTCCTGCAGCATGGCTTTGGCTTTTGGCCAGACCTGATCGAACGCCTGCTGATCCTGTTCGCGGTTCTGCGTCTCCCAGGTAAAACCTGAGCCCATAACTTCCATGGTTAAACCCGGCAGAGTAGCCAGCACTTTGCTTTCGCCACAGTCCCAGGTGCCTTTGATAAACTGCACCAGACCGGCTTTATAGCCATGACCTAACGTGCGGATCAGAGTACCGAAGCCGGAACTGCTTTTGCCTTTACCGGTACCGGTGAGAACAATAATAACGCCGCGTTCTTCCTGTGCGCGTTCGACCGCGGCGTCGACTTTTTCTTTGTATTTCTGCATTTTCTGCTGATGCTTTTCGGCGCTGTTACTCATATCCGTCGGCTCTTTTTTGTGTTGCTGAATGGCGTTTTCTCTGAGGGCGATACTATACGGTAATCAGCGTGTGAATGCAGTCTGACGACAGGTGACGGAGGAGATGCTTTTCGACTCACTGACAGACCATTTCAGTTATCCACAGTCGACGGATCAGGTATGACAATACGGGCCACGGTTACATAACTCCCACAGATTGCCTGATACATGAAACCCGTAAACGGAGGTTGCTGGTCTATTCTTAACGATATATGAACCAGGTTCCTTAAAGACGGTGTGAACCAGGTTCACGGATCATGTCCGCTGAATGGCGGACATCTGCCCATTCAAACAACAATAAACACGTGCAGCAAGCACGTACTACGGTAGAGAGAAATATGCTGAAAGCCATTATGTGGCCTGCAATCAGGCTGATGTCGCAGCTGAGTTATGCAGCCAAATTCACCCTGATCAGTTTCCTGTTTATCGTCCCGCTGGTGGTGCTCAGTACACAGGTATTTAACTCGGCCTTTCAGTCGGTGGAGCGCACACAGCAGGAGCTGGATGGACTGACGGTCTCTGGCGACCTGTTTAACTATGTGCATAAGCTTGAACGCTTCCGCGATCTGGCGTCTGTGGCCTTGCATAAAAATAATGATGATCTGAACAGTCAGTTAAATACCCTGAGTCAGGCGCTGACCGCACAATTTCCGCAGGCGGAACAAACCGCTCAGACATTATCTGGTGAGGGGCTGCAGGATTGGCTGAGTGCCTGGAAAAACAGATTTCTGCCGATGATGAGCCTGTCCGGAGAATTCCGCCAGCCGACGTTCCGGGATCAGTATCGGTTCTACCAGATTGCAGTGGATGAGTTTTACCTGATTATTAAGCAGTTTATGCAGCAGCAGGGGATTTCTCTGGATTCTGACAGCAGCATTCAGCGCCTTATCGGTATTCTTAATACCACGACGGATATCCGTGCCAGAACCGGTCTGGCGCATGGTGCCGGTATTTATGCATTTAATGAGCAGTACCTGCAATCCGCTACCTACGATTTAATGAACACCAGTTATGATCAGTTGCTTGCCGCTGAACCGGATGCCGAATTTCTTATCAGTAACTCTTCCGCTCTGGGCGAAGCTGGTCTGCAGAAAAATGCCGCTGAGGTAAAAGATATGCTTCTGTCGTTACGCAGTAAGATTGATGAAGAAATTATCATGGCGGAATCTGTGAATGGCAGCTGGCAGGAATTTGATCAATGGTATCTGCAGCAGACTGTCAGTCTGCAGACAACAGAGCAGCAGGTACTTCCTTCGATCAGTCAGCGACTGCAACAGCGCCTTGATGTTCAGCAGAGCCGTATTCTGCTGTTGGCAGCGGTACTCGTGACTGTTCTCACTGTGGTCGCATATCTGTATCTCGCTTTTTATATGTCTGTACGCCATACCATTAAGCGTTTTTCCGGTGCCGCCAGAGAAATCAGTGGCGGCGATCTGACGCATGAAATCCGTTTTAACGGCAAAGATGAAATGGGCCAGATGCGGGATGCCTTTAACGATATGATTGCCCGTATCCGCACCACGTTAAGTGCGGTTAAATCCTCTTCTGATTCGGTAACTACTAACGTTAACGAAGTCGAAAATATCGCCCGGCGCAGTCACGATGCAGTGGGTGTGCAGCTGGAGCAGACGGAGGAAGTTTCGCGTATTATTTCTGCCATGGCGGAGCGTGCCGGGTATGTTGCCGGGATGGCCAGTGAAGCAGAGACCGCGGTGGATAATGGTCAGCAGAAATCCACACAGGCGGATCAGGTAGTGACCTGGGTAATGGATCAGGTGCGCGGTTTATCACAGGAAATGACAAATTCAGTGAATGCGGTTAACCGGCTGGCAGAAAACTCCAGCAGCATTTCCAGTATTCTGGAAACCATTAAAGGCATTGCTGAACAGACCAATCTGCTGGCATTGAATGCTGCGATTGAAGCAGCCCGGGCTGGTGAGCAGGGCCGGGGGTTTGCTGTTGTAGCGGATGAAGTACGTACACTGGCCAGCCGTACACAGGGATCAGCTCAGGAGATTGAAGAGCTGATCAGTGAAGTGCAGAAGAATATTGTCAGTGCTGTGGATACCATGGAAGTTAACCGCACCATGGTGGATAAAACCGTGGAAAGTTCCGGCGAGGTCAGTGCCACACTGAATGAAATCCGCCTGAGTATGGACAATATCCGTGATAAAACCGGTGGGATTGTGCGCAGTGCCAATGAGCAACAGCAGAGCGCTGCTGATCTGGAAAGTAATCTTGCAGCGATTCGCAGCAGTGGTGAACAAACCGCAGCGAATGCCGAAGGCACAGTAAAAGCAGTGCGTTCTGCACAGCAGATTACAGCCGATCTGGCGCAGCGGGTGCAGCAGTTTAAGGTTTAGTCCGGGATGTAATGTTCCGTTACGGATGATCACAAGCTGAATAAAAAAAGGCCTGTAATTGCAGGCCTTTTGGTTCAGAGAAACTGTATAAGAGAAGGTCGTCAGAGACGTTATTCTTGAGAATCTTTTCCCTGAGTATGACGGCTCTTCCAATAGACTTCCTGACCATTGTTGCGTCTGGCCAGAACCCGCGCCATCACAAACATCAGATCGGAGAGGCGGTTAATGTAACTTAAACAGAGTTCATTGATCGCTTCATTTTCACCAAGACTGACGAGTGAACGTTCGGCCCGGCGACATACCGTACGCACCATATGCGCATGGGAAGCGGCCATATCGCCACCGGGAAGGATAAATTCCTTCAATGGTGGCAGTGTATCATTCAGGGCTTCCAGATTATCTTCAAGATCCTGCACCAGATCCTGACTCAGGGCCAGATATCCCGGAACGGATAATTCACCACCGAGATCAAACAGGTCGTGCTGAACCTGATGCAGTAACGGCTGCAATTCGTCACTGTCGCTCAGATGTGAGCGCAGCAGACCAATCCAGGAGTTCAGCTCGTCGATATCACCAATGGCTTTTACCCGCGCACTGCTCTTGCGTACACGGGAGCCATCGCCGAGACCGGTTTCACCTTTGTCGCCGGTTTTGGTCGCAATTTTTGATAAACGGTTGCCCATAATGATTACCTGTTATGACAAGTTACAGCTGATTATCAACAAAGCTGATGCCGATTGGATCCAGGTTAGTATTTACGCTGTCGACGACAGCGTAGTCAACCGGCGAGATATGCAGCAGTGCAGAGCTGTTGCTGCCATCATCACCACGGCCTAACCACAGATCACCGTCAGGACCTGAAGTGATAAAACCAATGTTGATCCCGGTAAAACCAGCAACTGTGGTCAGAGTGCCATCGCTGTTCACAACCGCCAGGTCGTTATTCTGCCAGCCGTGGTAGACAACAACGAAAATTTTATCGCCGGCAACGGCCACGTCGCTGATGCTGGTGGACGTCAGTGCAGGATCGAATACGGTTTCCTGTGCATAGGTATCCATATCGATTTTTACCAGACCGCCAGCGTAAGAACCGTCATAGGTAATACCCTGTACATAAAGGTTGCTGCCGTCAGTGGCGATATTGATCGGGTTGGTGATGTTCAGTTCGATACCGTTCAGACCTGCTGCCTCTTCGTCGGTATCAATTTCGGCGTAAGAATCGGTATCGAATACCGCGATGTATGGTGCGCGGGCATAAGCATAACCGCCGCCTTCCTGATCGTTACCCAGGCGTTGCATGGTGATAAAGGCTTTACCATCGTACAGCGCGATATCGTCCATTTCCGGGTAAGGCGTTACGGTATCGTCAGCAGCGTGATAGGCGTTGAGATCCAGTTCTCCCACTTTAAAATCAGACTGGTTCTGAGCCTCAGGGTTAACAATCCAGGCGGTGTTCTGACCATAGCGGGTCAGGATTGCGCGGTCACTGGAAACAAATGCCATTGAGTGCACATTGGAGCTGGAGGATTGCTGGTTATCCAGCAGGGAGTAGCCGTTGTTGCCGTAATAGTTGGCATTGGGCATTTCCGGGTCGTATTTGCTGATGGTGTCGATGCCTTCGCGACCAATGTACCAGTAAAAGCCATCATAACTGGCGGTAAAATAATCGGTGGCTACGTCGGCGTAGTAGCCAGGATTGATATTGCTCAGGTTGCCTGCATTTGTCAGAGCGACTTCAGAGCCGGAACCATAAACCGCCTGAGTGATAACGACAGTATAGCCGGTCAGGTCGATCGGATCCGCTGCGCCGCCTGAAGATGAGCTGCCACAACCGGCCAGTACGGCTGCTGATACAGCCAGGGAGAGCGGGAGAATTCTGTTCATTAGTATCACCATGAGTAGTCAAGTTTTATGGAATAGTTACGACCCGGAACCGGGTAATCGTAGAAATCAGAGACCTGATTATCCGTCAGGTTAAAGGCGTTAAACTGCAGTCTGAAATTCTGCAGCTGATAGAAAATATTCCAGTCAATCTGGTTTTTATCGTCGATTGGCAGGCGATTGCTGGTTTCATAAAATCCGCCTGTCTGCAGCAACCAGGCCAGTGATGTCCCGGTATTGCCGTGTCGGTAGGTCAGGCTGTAGTAGTTATCCCAGGTACGCTGATTCGGTACACGTTTGCCAACAAAAAAATCACGGCTGTGTTCGGCAATGGTGTGGCGGTGCCAGCCGCTGTTGCCGTTGAGCGTCAGGTTGTGGGTTAAGTCGATACTCAGGTTGAGTTCAACGCCACGGTGATTGGTCTGCGTCAGATTCTGATATTTGATTACGCCGCGGCTGTCGGCACTGGCGACGATGGCATTGTCGCGTATACGCTGATACGCAGACAGGCTGTACTCGCCATAAATACTGGTCATGCGCCATACCGCATCAATGCCTTTGGATGTTTCCGATTTCAGATCCGGATTGCCCTCGGTTAATCCACGGTCGCCGAATAATTCCTGGGTCGAAACCGGGCGCACCTGGCGGCTGATTAATACGTCGAGCTGATTGTTGTCGTTCAGGCGGAAGTTTACGCCAGCATCACCGGTGGTAAATTGCTCGTTATTGTGTTGATCAGAAATGCCGTAATGATTCTGTTGGGTATCACTGAACTTCACCACGCTCAGCTGGCCATTCAGCATGATTGCGTCGTTAATATGCCCGCTGAGACGATCACCAAGTTGATACTGTCGGCGCTGATAATCGTACGGGCAACCGGAGTCGGTCAGGCAATTAAGTTCAACCGTTGCATCACTGACCAGAGCAAAGTCGGATTCGGTGGTTTCTGAGCGTACCGATAGCGTCAGCAGGTTACTGATATTGTCGGCGTCTGAGTGATGATTAACACGCAGATCCGTGCCTTTGGTGTGGTAATAATTCTTCTGCCGGCCAAGGCCTATATTGTCGCCCTGATCATCGTAGGTTTCGTCCAGCGTATAAACGCTGGTAATAATGTCGGTCTGCTGCTGTTGTGAATAAGGAATATTCAGGCGCAGTGACAGGCGGTTATCCTCGCTGGCAAAGTAGGCATCATTTTGTGGGATATTACGCAGGCCGGGTAATTCACGGCGCTTTTTCTGATACTGATAAACCAGCGAAGGTTTAATGCCGGTGCTGCCGGTGTAGTCGGCACGTAACAATGCCATTCTGTGATCGGCACCGTTATTCAGACGTTTTTCCGTGCTGCTTTCATTGGGATTATTAAATGCATTGATATCGGTTCTGGTATCAAAATCATTTTCTGCTTCCATCCAGTCAGCGGCGGCGAAAAAACGCCAGGCGTCATTCTGATACTGCTGCCACAGCCCGGCGGAATAATAACCGTAACTGCCAGCGCTGGTATAAGCATGGCCGGATGCCGGGGTATCGAACTGATCTTTTGAACGCAGATGTATGGTGCCGCCAATGGCTGTCGGCGCCAGTTCTACCGGTGCAACACCACGATAAATATCAATGCTGCCCAATGCTGAAAGACCGACACTGGGTAATTCACCTTCGGAATTATTCAGTGTTGTCAGTGGAATGCCATCCCAGACAATCTGCAACTGCTTACCGCTGGCGCCGCGGATACTTGGGTAAGAAAACTGACCACGGCCACCGAGCTGGCGTACCTGGATACCGGCCTGTTGCTGCAGAATATCTTCCAGCTGGTGATCGCCGACACTATCGTCGCTGAGATCAACACGACTGTGTGAACCAGGCAGATCCAGAGGTGACAGTTGTGCTGCACGGGTCCCATGACTTTCAACCGGAGACAGTTGTGTGGTATCCGTCTCTGCTTCTGTACTGTGTACATCAGCCGCCCGGACGTTATCCACCAACAGCAGCGTTGTGGAAAACAGAGCAAATGGCAGCAGGTTGTTCAGAGTTGGAAAATTCATTGGCCGCGCAAAAAATATGGCAGCAGGAGCGGTAAGACAGAAATGTAATAATCAGATATATAAAGCTGATGCTTTCTGTGCTTTCCGTCGCCCACCGCAACGTCAGTTAACAAAATTCAGGCCGGTATCCGGGCTGACGGCCTGTACGTAACGGCTAAGTACTTTCAGTTAAAAACGACAGTACATACCTTTACGTGACATTACTGACGCCTTCCCATTCCGTCTGAGAACAGTGGCATATAGTCAGTAGTCTGGCCGATCACCGTTGCGGGGGCAGCGCTGGTCTTGTTGGCGTT
This sequence comes from Thalassolituus sp. UBA6592, assembly GCF_002433655.1. NCBI lineage: Bacteria > Pseudomonadati > Pseudomonadota > Gammaproteobacteria > Oceanospirillales > Oceanospirillaceae > Thalassolituus > Thalassolituus sp. UBA6592. The sequence continues at coordinate 14,700 of NZ_DJIO01000055.1, forward strand.
CTGTTATGACAGAACCTGTAACGCACCAGTCTTCCCGTTTAACTCATTCGCTGAACGCATCTGAGCACCTGATCGCAGGCGAGAGTATAGACTTGTGGATAAGGGGTCAAGACGGGCTGTCTGAATAATTCTGCAGAGATTATGAGGATTGCTCATTGCCTGCTTTGCGCGGCAGGCGGATCTCAAAGCCAGCGCCATCGAGAGGGGAAGAAAAGTAGCGGATTTTGCCCTGATGGTGGCTGGTAACAATCAGCCAGGAGATAAACAGCCCCAGGCCTGTGCCTTCGCCGACGTCCTTGGTGGTGAAGAAAGGTTCGAAGATACGGCCAACGTCGTTGACCGGTATGCCGGGTCCGTTATCTTCTACCGTGACAATGGCCTGCTGCCCCTGATAGAACGCGCGGATTTTGATTCTGGGTTTCCAGTGCGGCTGGTTATGTTGTTTATCCGTTTTAAATGGCTGCAATACCTGTCCGGCATTGACCACCAGATTGAGCAGAACCTGTTCCAGTTCGCCGGCGATAATTTCACACTCCACCGGGTGTCCGGCAGGTTCAAAATCGAGCAGAATGCCGCGCAGGTTTTTCTCGCCCTGAGCGATGGTCAGGGTATCGTTGATCAGTACGTTCAGATCACAGCGCAGTTTCTGGTTCTGTTCGGTACGGGAGAAGGTCAGCATATTACTGACGATCTCGGCGGCGCGCTCACCGGCCTGCTGAATGTTGTCCATAAACTGGGTGATATCCCGGTCAGCGAGATATTGCTGCAGCTGTTCCAACTGTAACTGATTGCGTTCAGCCGCCTGCTGATTAGCCTTTAATCCCGGTTGCAGGCGGCGGCGGATATTCTGCAGATTCTGCAGAATAGCGCCCAACGGGTTGTTGATTTCATGGGCGACGCCAGCAGCCAGTCCGGCGACGGTAGCCATTTTTTCGCTTTGCACCATTTTCTCTTCCAGCTGCTGACGACGGGTTTCATCATCGATACGCAGTACCTGACGAGCCTGCTGCTGTCCGGTGAGTGGATACAGAATCAGGTCGAATACTTTGCCGGAACGGAAACTGCGGATAATAAAGCGTTCTTTTTTGCGGATGCCCTTGTGAGTGTCATGCAGCTCGTCAACAAACGGCTCAAGCTCCGGAATCAGTTGCAACAGATCTTTACCGGTTAATTGCTGATAGGCCTGGCCCAGCCATTCGCCCGCCAGCTCATTGGACTGAATAATGTGCAGATTTTCATCCAGTACAAACAGCGCCGATGGCATGGCGTTGATGATGTCATCGAGCAGAAACTGGGTATTGGTTAGCTGAGTTTCGATGCCGCGCCGTACGGCAATTTCCTGTGCCAGATGTTCGTTGGTCTGGCGGGTTTCCGTGGACAGAGCAATAGCCCTCTGGCGCGCATTTTCCGCCTGCTCATGGGCCTCGGTCAGTTTGCGGGTGCGTTGATGATGCTGCCACAGCAGATCATTCAGGGCGCGGATCAGCGGACGATAATCCGGATCTGCGCTGTCGATAAAATTCTGTTCTCCCTGACCAGCACCCATCGCCGCACGCTCAACACTGCTGAGCAGATGACGATAGGGGCGGCGCTGCCAATGGCGGGTCACCGCATACAGAACGAAAATCAGCAGAGCGGAAAGGCAAAGGACAAAAAGCCCGGTGGTGAGGGTGTCGAGAATAAAAAAATGCGCCAGAGACAGATCACTGACCAGTATCAGCTGCATGGGCCCAAAACGGCTCTGCAGCGGATACACATGGTAATGATCGTCTTCCGCAGATGCCGACCAGTGCGCAGGCAGCGAGGGGCTTTGATGATAGCTGTGCACCAGACGCTCATCGTCGCTGTTGTAAATCGCGGCCTCACCGATCTGATAGTGACGAATGATCTGATCAAGGCTGGCCTGCAGGGATTCGCGGCTTGCGTCAGAGGATTTCAGCTGAATCTGAATCAGTCCGGCAAGGGTGTCATTGAGCATGGGAGCCAGATGTTCACGGCCAACCCGTTCCGCCGCGAGGATATAAGCCAGGGTGCTGATGACGATAATCAGGGCACAGACCGCAACGGTGCTGAGCATGATTTTCTGTCGGGTCAGCAGCATGGCAGGCTCCTATCCTTATGATCTGTTTACAGTCTGAAGCAGCTGCCTGGTCAGCGGCAGTTCCAGCTGTTGCCGGCTGGCACAGTCCAGCAGATAGCCACAGATATAGTCCAGTTCAGTAGGGCGCCCGGCGGCTACATCCTGATAGCTGGAAGAGTAATTTGCTGCCGTGGCCTGCGCCACCATCAGAGCTTTCTGTGGCAGAGGCTCGCTCAGAGCCCAGCCCAGTTGTTGATAAAGCCCGTCGATTTCCAGCGCCAGTGCCTGCAACTGTGGCAGAAAGAGCGGATTGGATACCAGTTCACCATTCTGGCAGTGCAGTACCGCCGTCAGCGGGTTGATAACCGCATTAATGGCAAGTTTAGCGCGCATGGGCGGCAGGATGTCGCTTTGCCGTTCAATTCCGGGAGGCAGCTCCGGCTCTTCACCGGCCGCCGGTCTTCCCGGCCAGCGGCCAGCCAGGGTAGTGCCTGCACCGGCATATACGGTCAGCGGCAGATCATCGTCAGTCTGATTATCCGGCAGAATACGGTATGCACCTTCGGTGGAAATAGCGGCCCAGAGTTCACAGCTCAATCCGTTGGCAGCCAGCCAGTCAGCGCAGGCCTGTTGCTGGCCCATGCCATTCTGCAACAGCAGGATACGCTTTACCCCAGGCAGATAATCAGCCCAGCTTTGCAGGGCGGGGAGGGTATCGGCGGCTTTGGTGGTAATAACCAGCCAGTCCAGTGCTTCGCCCTGCCAGCAGGGCAGGGTCAGGGAATGGAGGTTGCCGTTGAGATCCTGAACCCGCAGTGAGGCGCCCGCGCCCCGGGTTCTGGGCAGACAATACAGGGTCTGCTGTGACCAGTGCATGGCCATCAGAGAACCAATGGCACCGGTCCCCAGCAGGCCAATGCTCTGCTTTGCGGTAGTTTTGTTCATGAACAGATTATGGCAGCGCTCAGCCCTGCTGTAACCAGATTAATGGCCGGGAGAGGCTGTGTGCTGCCATAAGCGCAGGTGAGAGCGGGATTCAGGAGCGCAGATTAACAACCTGAGCGGCGCTGACCGGACCGTTCTGATCGTCGCTGCCGTGTGTCGCCACCGGGCTGTCTGCTGGCTCCACAGCAGACACCGCATCCTCTGGCTGATCACTGTCAGGCAGGCTTTCAGTGTCTGTTTCGGTGTGAGGGACTTTCTGATCCGCAACTTTGAGGGCGAACGGCGGTATGCCTTCCGGTGACCACAGTGCCAGCAGTTTCCGGCGGACATTCTCTGTGTGATCGGCGGGCACACCGCGCAGCCACAACTGCAGACGATCTTCTTCTTCCTCTGCCAGCGGCGCGATGGCTTCCAGACTGATGCCGCGTTCACGCAGCAGCCAGACCACCAATGGCATCAGATGGTTATAACGGCGGCGCTGCAGGCTGTCGCACAATTCTGTAACCGTGATATCGAACTGGCGGGCAACCAGCTGACAGGCGTCATCAAACAGACGGCGGATATCGTCGTTACTGTAGGCGGACTGGGTCAGCGCTTCTTTCTTCATGTGCTGGTCCACCCAGCGGTCACGGGCCAGCGCCTGATAGACCGGGTGGCTGCCATGGTCCAGATCGAGTGTGGCAGTCACCGGTTGCTTCATCACATCAATGTAATGCTGGGCGCGGTTACGGCGGCTGTGCGAAAGCAGGTTGAGCATGGATTCGGTATCGATCCATGCCGGTGGATTATCGATGCGGTAATACTGGTCTGAACTCCATGGCCAGAGTTCAGCACTGGCCACCAGGCCGCTGCGCTTTGGCCAGTCATGTAATTGCATAACGAGATCGGTCAGGAAAGCCTGTTCATCCACCATCAGCACGACGCCCTGATCGGACAGCAGTTGCCGGCGTTTATGCCAGCAGCGTTCATGCATGGTGTCGAAGGCAGTCTGAATATCATCCATCACGCTGGTCCAGTCACGCTCGCAGCGCAGTACAAACTGCATGCGCTGCTCTTCCAGCACATAAGCGAGCAGGCGGGTCTGCGCAATCTCAGCCAGGATTTTTACCGCGTAATCAAATTCGAATACGGACTGAAAAACGGGCTGGTCTTTGGCACCGGTGACCGAGAAGTAGTAAACCCCGGCTCCGTGCAGCGTGATTTTGGTTTGCATACGAAGGCATCGCCAGTTTATTCACAGGTGCTTTTAAATCTAGCTTGTTTTTCTGTAAGTGCCAGCAGGGATACAGCGGGTTACAATAGCGTCTTTACGCGTTATGGATGCCACGACGGCATCTGACAGTCGATTTTGCAGGAGAGAACTATGCCGTCCTTTGACGTTGTATCCGAAGTAGATAAGCACGAAGCCCAGAATGCCGTGGATCAGGCTAACCGCGAGCTCAGCACCCGTTTCGATTTCCGCGGTGTGCAGGCCGGTTTTGAACTGAAAGACATGGTGGTAACCATGACCGCTGAAGCGGAATTTCAGCTCGATCAGATGAAGCCGATGCTCACCGGCGCCATGGTTAAGCGTGATATCAAAGTATCCTGCCTCGAATACAGCAAGCCGGAAGGTTCCGGTAAGCAGATGAAAATCAAAGCCACCATGCGCCAGGGTATCGACTCTGACCTGGGCCGTAAAATGGTGAAGATGGTGAAAGACAGCAAGCTCAAAGTGCAGGTTTCCCTGCAGGGCGATACCGTCCGCGTACAGGGTAAAAGCCGTGATGACCTGCAGAAGGTGATGGCCATGTACCGTAACGATGAAAGCATCGATATGCCGCTGGCATTCAAAAACTTCAAAGACTGATCGGTAAGGCGGTTCTGTGGTTCTGATTGGCTGGTGGGGCTGGCTGAAGCCGGCACTGGAGATTTATACCCGTAAACCTGTGGTTGTCATCAGTCTGCTGGGCTTTGGTGCCGGGCTGCCATTCCTGCTGGTCTTTACGACGCTGACCGCCTGGTTGCGTGACCTTGGTGTCGAGCGCACCGCAATCGGTTTCTTTGCCTGGGTGGGCATTACCTACTCGGTGAAAGTGTTCTGGTCGCCGGTGGTCGACCGTCTGCGCCTGCCGTTACTGGGCAAAGCGT
>NZ_DJIO01000055.1:20143-20428 GCF_002433655.1 Thalassolituus sp. UBA6592
TCTGCCCCTGCCGTTACTGGGCAAAGCGTTAGGGCAGAGGCGCAGCTGGATTCTTATCGGCCAGCTGGGTATTGCTGCGGGCCTGTTGCTGATGAGCCGTCTTGATCCGGTGGATTCCCTGTGGTGGATCGCGGTTGCTGCGTTGCTGGTGGCTTTCGCCTCATCGACTCAGGATGTGGCACTGGATGCTTTCCGCATTGAATCGGCGGAAGACACACTGCAGGGCGCTATGTCAGCGGCCTACATCTTTGGTTATCGCGTCGCTTTGCTGGTGGCAGGTGCCGG
>NZ_DJIO01000055.1:20789-21092 GCF_002433655.1 Thalassolituus sp. UBA6592
TGGTCGCTGGCGTATCTGTGTATGGCCGCCACGATGGCGCTGGCCGTGTTGGCACTGCTGTGGGCCGATGAGCCTGAGCATGAATCGGCGCAGCAGCGCATCATCAGCGAAAACCATATCGTCGACGAAATCATGGGGCGGCCAATGCACATGGCTGAGCGCCCGCTGTGGCAGCGCACGTTAATCGGTGCGGTGATCTGTCCGTTTCTGGAATTCTTCCAGCGCAATGGCCGCTTCGCTCTGCTGATTCTCGCTTTTATCGGCCTGTTCCGTATCAGTGACATCACCATGGGGGTGATGGCC
>NZ_DJIO01000055.1:21393-37648 GCF_002433655.1 Thalassolituus sp. UBA6592
GACATCACCATGGGGGTGATGGCCAATCCTTTCTATCTCGATCTGGGTTTCAGCAAATCAGAAATCGCCAGCGTGGCCAAATTCTTCGGCTTCTTTATGACCATTTTCGGCTCGCTGCTGTGCGGTGTGCTGGTGGTGCGGTTTGGCATTATGCGGCCGCTGTTGCTGGGGGCGGTGATGGTGGCCTCAACCAATCTGTTGTTTGCCCTGATGGCATTGCATGAGGGCACGCCGCCACTGGGCTGGCTCGCGGCAGTGATCAGTGCCGATAACCTGTCAGGTGGTATCGCCAGTACGGCGTTTGTGGCTTACCTGTCGAGCATGGCCAACCGCCATTACACCGCCACGCAATACGCGCTGTTCAGCTCGCTGATGACCCTGCCGGGTAAATTCATCAGTGGCTTCTCAGGCATGGTGGTGGACGGTTTTGGCTACGCTGAATTCTTCGTTGTGGCTGCTGTGCTGGGTATTCCGTCGGTGGTGCTGGTGCTGATTCTGATGCGCCATCAGAATGAACAACAGGCGCAGCCGGAACGGGTTAGCTGACAGCCCATTCCACGCTGTTATTGTTCTTTTATTTTATTGCTCTGCCTTTAACTCCTGCCTTTAACTCCTGCCTTTAAGCCCAGGCTTTCTGCCTGTTGCAGCCATTGGTCGATGCGTTGTTCGCTGGCTTTGATCACAGGTCCGAACAGCAGGGTTTTTACGGGCCGGAAACCGCTGAAGCTTAACGTGGCTTTATCCAGCTGATATACCGCCGGCGCTTTCTGCACCCAGCGGAAATACCAGGGCGGGGTGTCCAGCGTGAATAACAGTGTCGCCCGCCGGCCTTTGAGGAGTTGCGTGGGCAGGGTTTGATTTGCTTCATAGCGGAAGGCAAAGCCTGGCAGAAAAGTGCGGTCGATCAGTCCTTTCAGTCGTGCCGGAATGCCACCCCACCAGACCGGCGCGACGATGACCAGATGGTCGCAGTCGGTTATGGCCTGGCGCAATGCAAGTAGATCCTCTTCCAGCGGCTGTATCTGTTGATAGCCATGCGCCAGGTTGGCGTCGAATGCCATGTCGGCAAGATCAAAGCGGGTAATGCTGCTGTGCTGTTCTGCACCTTTCTGAAAGCGGTCTGCCAGTGCGCCACAGAGGCGCTGCTGATCCGGGTGTCCATTGAGGATAACGATGTGTCCGGCCATGCGGTTTTCCTTTCTTAATAAGATTCACAGGACCGCAGTATGCACCTTGCCCTATGGGGCAGAGTCAAGGTCGGGTGCAGAGTTAATGCCCTGCAGCGGGCACTGATGAAGTTCGGCCAGACACAGACCGATACTGTGCAGCCGTTGCTGTTGCGCGGCAATCTCACGTTCTGTTTCCTGCTGCAGTTCCGTCAGCAGAATCCGCACGGCTGGCCAGTCCGGGCGGTCAGCATCTTTGATAGCACTGCGCAGACGCAGGAGAGGAATCTCAAGGCGGCGGGCTTCGCCGATCAGCAGCAGCAGGTCGATATCCTTGCTGTTGAAGGAGCGGTATTTGCCTTTGCGTGCGGGTTTGATCAGCCCCTGTTGCTCATACAGGCGGATCGCTTTGCAGCTCAGGCCGGTGATGGCCGATGCTTCTCCGATTTTCATTTTGCCGTTCTCAGGTCAATGGAAGCTTAGCGGGCACTATTCTTAGCACCCAGCCACGCGGCGCCGCGCACGCCGCTGGAGTCACCGTGCTGCGCCTGTTTCAGTGGTGTCACGACGGTGTCGGAGAAGACGTAATCGCGCCACAGGCGTGGTACGGCTTCATAGATTCCCGGCATATTGGAGACACCGCCACCCAGTACGATGACGTGCGGGTCCATCAGGTTGATCACGCCGGACAGCGCTTTGGCCAGACGCAGGTAATAGTTGTTCAGAACCTCAATGGCCTGAGTATCGCCGGCTTCAGCGGCCTGTTGCCATAACTGAGCTGGCTGCTCCACCCCGGTTTCTTTGGCTGCCTGCTGACGCAGGCCGGTGCCGGACAGCAGGGTCTCGAGGCAGCCTTTCTGGCCACAGTAACAGTCGATCTGGCTGTCACTGTCAGCACGCCACAGCAGCGGATTATGACCCCATTCACCGGCAATCGCGTTGGGACCACTGACCAGACCGCCATTGACCACCCAGCCGCCGCCACAGCCTGTGCCTATGATCACCGCGAAGACATTGCCATAGCCCGCTCCTGCGCCGTCAGAGGCTTCTGACAGCGCGAAGCAATCCGCATCGTTGGCGATGGTTACCGGGCAGCCGATGGCACGTTGCAGGTCGCCCTGCAGGTCCTGGCCGATAAGACAGGTGGTGTTGGCATTTTTCACCAGGCCGGTGGCCGGGCTCATGGCACCAGGAATGCCTATCCCCAGGGTAAAGTCACGGTTGCCGGTGGCGCTGTGCGCTGCCTTTACCATCCGGGTGATATTGTGAACAATGTCAGTATAGCTGTGGCTGGGGGTAGGGGAGCGCTCGCGCAGCAGGGTATTGCCCTCGGCATCAAGCACGATAATTTCGGTTTTGGTCCCGCCCAGGTCGATTCCGAACTGCAGCATAGTCAGCCGTTTATCTGTGGATTTAGGGCAGTGTAAGGGAATCCGGGATGTCTGGCACCTGCCCTGCGCGCAGGCAGGGACTGTGCGGGCAATGTGAGTAGGGCTCAGGCCTGATGGTAGCTTTTCATCATGGTGTCGAGCATATCGTCTACCTCGGCAATGCGGCAGCCGGTGCCGTACAGGCTGGGGGTGATCTTGTCACACCAGACCACTTCAGCGCGGCAGCTGCCGGTGCGGCGGCCATTGATGTTAGGCGGGATATCAACCAGCGCCAGCGCCAGGCTGGTGCCTGGGGTCAGTGCATCATAGGTCGAGATCATGATGCCCTGTTCTGAGCAGTCGACCAGCAGTCCGAGGTATTCCTTGCTGTTGTCATCAAATACACTCACGCTGCTTTTAAGTATGGCCCTGGGGTGCATACGTTGTTCAGGCGTGGAATCCGGTGTTTGTGTGCTCATAAGCATGTCCCTGATAATTGCTGGTTTCACTAAGTTTAGACCCAGATACAGGAAAACCCATGACAGGAATTCAGCTGATTCTCGGTGGCGCCCGCTCCGGCAAGAGCCGTTATGCTGAGCAGCAGGCCTGCGACAGCCGCGCATCTGTGGCGTATATTGCCACAGCTCAGGCGCTGGATAGCGAGATGGATCAACGAATTGAGCATCACCGCAACCGCCGCCCGGCTCACTGGCTGACCATTGAACAACCGCTGCAACTGGCTGCAGCCATTGAGCAGGCCCCCGCTGACGCACTGATTCTGGTGGACTGCCTGACATTATGGGTGACCAACTGCCTGCTGCACGAAGACCCGCAGTGTTGGCCTGCTGAGCGGCAGGCTTTGCTGGATACGCTGGCAAAGATGCAGGCTGACGGCAGCCGCACTGTGCTGCTGGTGAGTAACGAAGTGGGCTATGGCATTGTCCCTATGGGCGACCTCAGCCGCCGTTTTGTTGATGAAAGCGGCTGGCTGCATCAAAGCATTGCGCAAATGGCGGACGGCGTAACCCTGGTGGTCGCCGGCATCCCGATGCGGGTGAAATAAGCTGCATCAGCTTAATGTGAGGCAGCTTCTGTTCGCCGAACGAAATAAACACGAATGACTGACCGATACAGGAAACGAAAACCATGACACAGACAGGCTGGTGGTCTGAAGCCGCCGCGACAATCAACAGCGACATCCGTCAGCAGGCCAGTGAGCGCCAGAATCAGCTGACCAAACCACCGGGTTCGCTGGGCGCGCTGGAAGACATCGCCATTTCGTTTGCTGGTTTTCAGGGGCAGGTGAAACCGCAGCTGGAGAAACCGGCGGCGGTGGTGTTTGCCGGTGATCATGGTGTGGTGGCGCAGGGTGTTTCTGCTTTCCCTCAGGCGGTGACGGTAGAGATGCTGAAGAATTTTGTCGCCGGCGGAGCAGCGGTGGCGGTGCTGGCCGCTTATCACCAGATGCCGCTGGCGGTGGTGAACTGTGGCACCGCCATTCCCTGCGATACGCTGCCGGGGGTGATTCAGCGCCCGGTGATGGCCGGCACGGCCGATTTTTCGCAACAGGCTGCGATGACGACAGAGCAGACTGAAGCGGCGCTGGCCATCGGCAAAGAACAGGCGGAGCGTCTGGCTGCGGGCGGCAGTGAGCTGCTGATCGCCGGTGAAATGGGGATCGGCAATACCTCCGCTGCCAGTTGCTTAAGCGCCCTGCTGCTCGATCAGGATGTTAACGCTCTGGTAGGGCCGGGCACCGGCGTGCAGGGCGAAGCCCTCAGTCATAAGCAGCAGGTTCTGGCTGCCAGTGTGGCCCGCGCCCGTCCATTAGTGGACTCGCCTTTTGCCGCGTTGCAGCAGTGTGGTGGTCTGGAAGTCGCCGCTATGGCCGGGTTTTATCTGCGCGCGGCGCAGCTGGGTATTCCGCTGCTCGTTGATGGTTTTATTGCCACTGCTGCCGCTTTGTTTGCGGTAAAAGCCAATCCATCGGTGCGCAGCTGGATGCTGTTTGGTCACAGTTCTGCTGAACCGGGGCACAGGGTGTTGCTGGAGGTATTGCAGGCACAGCCGCTGGTGCAGTTAGGTATGCGTCTGGGCGAAGGCTCTGGCGCTGCAATGGCGGTGGGTATTATCCGTCAGGCGCTGGCGCTGCATAACAACATGGCAACCTTTGCTGAAGCTGAAGTCTCTTCCGGGGAGTAAACAATGAGCGCTGATCATGGCCATCACAAAGTAACCCGCATCGACCTGATCCGGCATGGAGAACCCGGCGGCGGTGATGTTTTCCGTGGTCATGTGAACCCGCCATTAACTGAGCTTGGCCACTGGCAATTTCATGAACGTCTGCGCCGCCATGCCAGTGATTGGGATCATATCATCAGCTCACCTTTGCAGCGCTGCGCGGAAGCGGCAGACCAATTGTCTGAAGAACTGAATCTGCCACTGACCATTGCCGATGAATGGATGGAAATTCATTTCGGCGAGTGGGAAGGGCGACCGGTGAAAGAGGTGCTGGCAGAAAATGAATTGCAGGTGACGCAGCTGTGGGCTGATCCGTTTGCCTTCTGTGCCCCCGGCGGCGAAGCCTTTACTGATTTTCAGCAACGCCTGCTGAACGCCTGGAATACTCTTCTGGAGCAGCACGCCGGTAAACATATTCTGCTGGTGTGTCACGGCGGTGTTATCCGCGCACTGACCCAGCATCTGATGAGCTTATCGCCGGAAGCCATGAGCCGTTTATCGGTTCCTTATGCGGCACTGCTGCGCTTTAAAGTCGATCAGCTGGAATATAACGAAGAATACGCTCCGTGGGTAACGCTGGAAATGATGGACGGCTCAGTGCTGGACAGAGGCAAGCTGCATTCGCCTTCGGATATTGCCAATTACACTGAGCGTCAGCAGCCTGCGCATGAGCAGCAGGAAAGACAACTACAGGAACAACAAGAACAACAGCAGCAATAAAACGGAAGCAGCAACCAATACGCTGCATAAATGATAAAGCACAACCGACAGTCTGTTTGGCAGTTACGCCGGCCTCTGGAATATCAGGACGTTACACATGGTGAATTTATATGGTTGGGCATTCTGGTATGCCATGGCATTTCTTACCCGCCTGCCAGTGCCTTATTTAAAACGTACCAATGCGCAGGTGGCTGCCGCGTCATTAATTTTTTATCCCGTCGTCGGCCTATTGCTGGGCACGACGCTGCTGCTGTTCACTCTGGGCTGCGTTGTTTATAACCCGCAGGTATCATCTCTGTTGCTGGCTGCGTTAGTACTGGCGATCTGGGTATTTTTTTCCGGCGCACTGCATCTCGATGGCCTGGCTGACAGTGCCGATGCCTGGGTGGGTGGTCTGGGCAGTAAAGAAAAAACGCTGGCGATTATGAAAGATCCGCAGTCCGGCCCCATGGGGGTAACGGTATTGATCATCACTCTGCTGATTAAATTCGCTGCCATATGTGCCTTGTTTGAACAGACTCTGAATCATGGTATTGGCAATAGCTGGCTGCTTTGTGGCGGCTTGATTCTGGTGCCGGTGATGGCGCGCAGCAGTGTGTTGGGCTTTCTGGCGACGACACCTTACGTTCGCAGTGAAGGTCTGGCATCGGCATTACTGCAGGGCGCTACGGTAACGCGCTGTGTTGTTATTGCTGTCATGATCGCCGTTACCTGTGTTGTGCTGTTGCAGACGCAGGCGATATTTATTCTGGCTTTGTGGCTGACGCTGATTGCGCTGGCCAGACAGATTATGATGAAACGGATTGGTGGCTGCACCGGTGATACTTTAGGGGCAGCGATTGAAGTGCAGGAAGCTGTTCTGCTGGCCGCGATTGCACTTTAACGCTGCCCGCTGCCATTTTCTAGGGACATTTCGCTCAGACAGATGTGCGCTTGGGGATATTCTGCACGGCTGTAAAGCAAAAAAGAGCGGCAGATAACGGCAATAAAAAAAACAGCAATAAAAAACCCGCCGCAGCGTTCGCTGGGGCGGGTTTTAAATCTGAAATAAAGGCGGTTAAAAAAGGGCTTTTATTTCAGGTTCAGAGTCGACAGGGTGCGTTCGCGGATGCTTAACAGCAACTCTTCGTTTTTGGTCAGATCTTCGCCATAAGAAGGAATGATTTCTTTCAGGGTGGCAGCCCAACCATTTTTCATTTGCTCAGGGAAGCAGCGTTCAAGTACTTCCAGCATAGCCTTGGCCGCAACGGATGCGCCTGGAGATGCGCCCAGCAGAGCTGCAAGTGTACCGTCTTTGGCCGCAACCATTTCAGTACCGAATTCCAGTTTACCTTTGCCTTTGGCGTCTTTCTTGATGACCTGAACGCGCTGGCCAGCTTCTGCCAGAGTCCAGTCGCTGTCTTTACACTCAGGGAAATAACCGCGCAGGGTTTCAACCCGGTCTGAATGAGACTGCATCACTTCACTGATCAGATATTTGGTCAGATCCATGTTGTGGATACCCACGGACATCATCGGAATAAGGTTAGTGGCGCTGACCGATTTGATCAGGTCCATTTTCGAACCTTCTTTCAGGAACTTAGTGGTGAAACCAGCGTAAGGTCCGAACAGCAGGGCAGGTTCGCCGTTGATGATACGGGTGTCGAGGTGAGGCACAGACATCGGTGGCGCACCAATCGCAGCTTTACCATACACTTTGGCGTGGTGCTGCTTAACAATTTCCGGATTCTTACAGACCAGCCATTGGCCGGATACCGGGAAACCACCGTAGCCTTTCGCTTCATCAATGTCAGAAGCCTGCAGCAGAGGCAGTGCACCACCACCGGCGCCGAGGAATACAAAGCCTGCATTGATGACTTTATCTTTGCCGGTTTTGCGATCTTCGATGGTGATTGTCCAGCTGCCATCTTTTTCGTGTTTGAAATCTTCAACCTGATGTTCCAGCAGCAGACTGAAGTTTTCTTTCTCAGTCATACGCTTAACCAGATGACGGGTCAGCGAACCGTAATCGACGTCGGCACCATGCATAACACGGGTAGCAGCGACTTTTTCAGAAGAGTCACGGCCTGCCATCACCAGCGGCATCCACTCTTTCAGAACTTCCGGATCTTCACTGAATTCCATTTCACGGAACTGGTGATGAGCACTCATCTTCTCATGACGCTGACGCAGGAAAGCAACGTTAGCATCGCCCCATACGAAGCTCATATGCGGGGTAGAGTTGATGAAATTGGATGGTTCAGGGAGGGCGCCTTTTTCGACCATATGACTCCACAGCTGGAGAGATACTTCGAAGTTGGCATTGATGGTCAGAGCACGGTCAATCGTTACATTGCCCTGAGCGTCTTCCGGTGTGTAGTTCAGTTCGCAGTAGCCTGCGTGGCCAGTACCGGCATTATTCCAGCCGTCGGTACTTTCGTGAGCAACATGATCGAGACGTTCGACCATGGTGATGTTGAGTGAAGGGTCCAGCTTGGTAAGCAGCGTGCCTAGGGTGGCACTCATGACCCCGCCTCCGACAAGGAGCACATCGACCTTTTGTATAGTCATCGGGATTTCGCCTTTAAGTCAGAAAATCAAAATCTGCAGGTGCAGAATCCGCCGGCAGAGGGCTTTTGGCCCAGAGTTTTGCAGAACCAGGGTATAGATCTGCGACAGCGGAAGACGACCGCTTTATACACAGCTGGCTGATGACAGACAACTGATCAGAGAGCGGTTACTACTAATGTATATTCCACACTTCCATTGTCAGGCATCGCTGTCTGGGTGAAAACAGAGCGCCCGGTAACTCAATATTAGTGTGAAATTAACAATCCTTCTTTGCTCAGCCCGGGCCAGCAATCTGGAGATCGCTTCTGAGGGGGAACGGGGGCTGATGCAGGGTGCCACTGTGATGCTGTCTGTGCCGATCTGACCCGGTAAAACGATAAAAGGGTGCAGGCGCAAACCGCTTCGTTGCGGTTCTCAGAGAGGAATCCCGTGGCCGGAGTTTATGCGGCGCAAAATACCCGAAAAGCCCACATTGGTCAAACCGTGGCAACTTTGCCCCGGCTACGAAAGCGATTGTCTCGTTGACTTGCAACAGAGTTATCAAATAAGGCCACTAATATGTAACCTGATATTAATGAAAGTTCCCGCAAGCCCGTGTTTCTGTGGGGTTCCGCAGTCATTGGCCTGAATTGCGCAATGTGGGCAGTTGGAATTATCCGGGCCTGACATTTGCGGAGAGAGGTCAGGGCTTTTATGGTTTTTATAGCTGACAGTCTGCGCACTGACAGAACGCCACACACCGCACGCGAGGTAAAGGAGCACATTATGCTGCCATTGATCATTCCGGTTACCGCCCTGCTGATGGGGGCTGCCCTACTGCTGATGGGGACAGGATTGCTGAATACGCTGCTGGCGCTGCGTGGTGTGCAGGAAGGGTTCAGTGACGGCAGCATGGGTCTGATCATGTCAGGCTATTTCGTCGGTTTTTTCATCGGCACTTTCCTCGCGTTACCACTGATCAGCCGTATGGGGCATATCCGTGCCTTTGCTTTCTGTGCTGCACTGGTTGCCTGTTCTGTGCTCCTGCATGAACTCTTCATTAATCCTTGGGGTTGGGGGCTTAGCAGGGTGCTGACCGGCACCGCTCTGGTGATTCTCTATACCATTATCGAAAGCTGGCTGAATGCGCAGACGCCGCCAGAGCAGCGTGGGCGAATCTTTGCGGTGTATATGGTGGTTAACCTGGCAGCGCTGGCGCTGGCGCAACAGTTTCTTCAGTTTGGTGAAATCAGCGGCTTCGGTTTCTTCGCCGTGGCATCCATTCTGGTGACCCTCAGTCTGTTACCGGTCACCTGGACGCGGGTGTCACAGCCGGAAGTACAGGATGTGCAACGTCTGCCGCTGAAGAAACTTTTTAACATTGCGCCGGTCGCTTTATACGGTGCGCTGCTGTCTGGTCTGGCGATGGGCGCCTTCTGGGGGATGAGCGCGCTCTACGCCGGACGTATTGGTCTGGACACCCAGGGCGTGGCGATGTTTATGACCTGCGGTATTCTTGGTGGTGTGCTGCTGCAGTATCCGCTTGGACGTTACTCGGATACCCATGACCGCCGTCTGGTGCTGGCGGTTGTAGCCTGTGCGTCGGTGATGGCTGCTGCTCTGCTGGCGGTGCTGTCTTCAGTGGGCAACTGGGTAATGCTGGCGATTGCCATCTACGGTGGTCTTGCTTTCGCAGTCTATCCGTTGGCGGTGGCGCATCTGGTGGATCATCTGGAACACAAAGATATCCTCGCAGGGGGCAGTGCCCTGCTGTTAGTGCACGGACTTGGTGCAGCGGTCGGTCCGGCGGTCTCAGGTTGGCTGATGGCCATGACCGGCCCGCAGGCCCTGCCTGCCTACTTTGCAGCGACCCTGGGTACGTTAGCTATGGTCGCGGTGCAATATTTGCATCAAGAAAAAACAGAGTCGCCGGAAAGCCCGGCACCTTTCGTTCCCATGGTGCGTACTACGCCTACGGTGCTCGAAATGTTGCCGGAGGAAGATGGGGAGAATATCTCCACATCGGCCAATGAAGATTCCGTCGAAGAGCAGTATCGGGAAAGCAGTGGTTAGCACCACTGGACTGTCCAAGCGTTCTGCTCAGGTGGTTATGGATAACTCTGTAGTAACCTCGCTGTGTTGCTGACCTTTAGTCTGCTGACCACAGCCTTCATCGAAGTTACTCATAACCCCCTTTCAGCGCAGACGTCGCCCCCAGCGGTCAGTCTCCCGATACGTAATTCAGCCAGAGCTCCGGTTCGCCTTTGCTCTGCGTCAGGACCCGTAAGGAGAGACTGCTATGTTGTTAGCAACAGATCTGGATGGCACTTTTTTAGGTGGAGACAGTGAACAACGCCATCAACTGTATCAACTGATCGCTTCACATCCCGAGATCCGTCTGGTGTTCGTTACCGGCCGTGGTCTGGAATCCGTCATGCCCCTGCTGGCCGACCCGGCCATTCCCAAACCTGAATACATCATCAGCGATGTAGGCTGTACCGTGGTCGATGGCGAAAACCTGCAACCTGTTTACGAAGTGCAGCAACAGGTGGAAGACAAATGGCCCGGCGAGTACGCGATTGTCGAAGCGCTGGAGCATATTCCCGGCCTGACCCGTCAGGATGTGCCGCAGGAACGCCGCTGTTCTTATTTCTGCAAGCCGGAAGCCATCACCGACGAGATCTATGAGATCGGCGAAAAACTGAACTGTGATGTACTGTATTCCGCCGGCTGGTATCTCGATTTTCTGCCAAGAGACGTGAATAAAGGCGCCACACTGAAAGCCCTGATGAATCATCTTGGGGTTGATTCCCGCGATGTGCTGGTCGCAGGCGATACGCTGAACGATCTGTCGATGTATCAGCATGACTTCAAGGGTGTCTGCGTCGGTCGTTCGGAAGCCGGTCTGCTGGAAGCTACAGAGGGCCAGGCCATGGTCTACCATGCCAAAGAGCCGGGCTGTGGTGGTATTCTGGAATCCTTCTCTCATTTTGGTTTCCTTGGCGAAGCGGGTATTGAAGCTGCTATTGGTGAGCCGGCAGAGCCGGGTAAATCCGATCTGGTGATCGTCTATCACCGTTTGCCGTATGAAGAATATGTGGAAAACGGCAAGCAGAAACGCCGTAATCCAACCTCACCAAATGGCATTATTCCCACGCTGATGAGTTTCTTTGCCGACGGTAAAAAAGGCTCCTGGGTGGCCTGGTCCATTCACGATCCTAAGTTGGGTGAATTTGAAACTCACACGACTGTGGATAAAGAAAAATATCCCAATCTGGTGGCTGCCCGTGTCGGTCTGAATAAAAAAGATGTGGATATTTTTTATAAGAAATTTTCCAAAGAAGCGTTCTGGCCAACGCTGCATACGTTCTGGGAACGTGCCAGCTTCCGTGAGGATCACTGGCAGGTGTTTCTCAAGGTAAACCGTTTGTTTGCCGAACGCGCAGCAGAAGAAGCGGCAGAAGGCGCGACTATCTGGATTCACGATTACAATTTATGGATGGTTCCGGCTTATCTGCGTGAAATCCGCCCGGATGTAAAAATCGCCTTTTTCCATCACACGTATTTCCCGTCAGCAGACGTGTTCAATGTGCTGCCATGGCGCCGCGATATTGTCGGCAGCCTGCTGCAGTGTGATTACATTGGTTTCCATATTCCGCGCCAGTCAGAAAACTTTGTTGATGTTGCCCGTGGGGTTGCGCCGATGAAGGTACTGAAAAAAGAAAACTGTGCGCCGCGTTTCCTGAGTTATGGCTGTGCTGTCGGGCTGGATGAAATGACCACGGATATTGAAGTTCATGGCCGTCATATCCGCCTGGGTGCGCATCCGGTGGGGCTGGATCTTAACCGGGTCAGCTCGGCACTGGAGAACAACGAGATTCAGCAGCTGATGGCGCAGTTACGTCAGGAGCTGGCGGGCAAGCGCCTGATCCTGTCGGTAGAGCGTCTGGATTACACCAAAGGTATTCTGGAAAAACTGGAAGCGTTTGAACGTTTACTGGATGAGTATCCGGAAATGCAGAATAAAGTCACATTGGTGACGGTATGTGTTCCTGCGGCAAAAGAAATGACCATCTACAACAAACTGCAGAATCAGATTGAGCAGGCGGTGGGGCGTATTAACGGTAAATTCGCCCGCATCGGCTGGACTCCTGTGCAGTTCTTCTTCCGTGCGGTGCCGTTTGAGCGTCTGGTGGCGTATTACGCCATGGCGGATGTGATGTGGATTACACCGCTGCGTGATGGTCTCAATCTGGTCGCGAAAGAATTCGTTGCGACCCAGGGGATGACCGAAGGTCGTGGTGTCCTGGTGCTGTCTGAATTTGCCGGTGCTGCGGCGGAACTCAAAGGCGCAGTGTTGTGTAACCCACACGATCCGTTCGAGTTAATGACCAGCTGCCATCATGCGCTGACACTGCATGAAGACGAAGCGCGCAATCGTCTGCGTGAGGCATACGATATTGTGCGTCATTATGACATCGCGTTCTGGGGACAGTGCTTCCTGGATTCGGTTAATCAACCGTTTGAAATACAGGAAGACGACGCCAAAGTAGTACGCATTGCCTGAATTATTACTGATGCTTCAGTGATGTGTTAATACAGGCTGAAAATGAAAAAGCCTGCTGCAGAGGACCTGCAGCAGGCTTTTTTTCGCGCTTCTGTATCTGTTTTCAGCTGTTCAGTGCATTAAACAGAAAACAGCCGGTAGAGAAACGCAAATTTTACAGATTAATCAGTGCCAGTTCGGCATCCGCAGTGAGTACTGCCCACCACTGATTTGCATCGCTGTCGTAACCGACCACCGGCTGATCTTCACAGGAAGCATCACGGGTGGGAGCCGCCGCGGTATAACTGTCATTCCAGTAACCACTGATCACACAGCCGGCACTGTTCATAGCCTGCCAGCCTGACGATGTTTTAATACCCAGAGTTACGGTATCAGCGCTCAGCGTTGCCGGAGCAAAGAATTTAACGCCATAAGCGTCGGCCACGGCATCCGTAATATCCCAGTTACGGGTCGCTGTTGGTGGCAGAATGATGGATGGTTTTACCACAGGTTCATAATCTTCATTCAGGGTCGTTACGCCAGAGGACAGTTCGATATCTTTCGGCTCACCGTAGTCGCCTTCATAAATACCGGTCTGGTTCTGGGTGCCGCTGATGATCAGAATATCCGATGCAGTTTCCGCAACGCTGTCGGTCCAGCTCAGAGTGACATGTTCTTTGAGGTCCATGGTCACTTCCGGAATATCCAGCACATTTTCTTCTTCTTCGTTTGGCATAACACGCACCTCTGAGTTGAGGCTAGGTGTCCAGCTTTCGTGCGGCTGGAATAACCATTGATAAGCCAGACGAATCATATCGTTCATGGTTTCAGCACGGCTGAAGCCTGGTGTGAATTCCAGATCACGGCTGCGGGAGTCGGTGCGGTTAAAGGTATCGTTACTGCCACTCGCCAGTTGTGCATAAGAACCATCGGTACCCAGACAGATATCGGTGTCATAACTGGTTTGCAACACCATCACTGAGCGCGTGCCATCAGGAACAGAAGACGGATATACCAGAGTTTCACAACGGTTGGTGGTACGGCTGAATTTATCCATCAGATGCCAATCAGGAGTAAAGTCCTGATCCGGTGCATTACTGCTGGCGGTGTGTTCAGCAAAATAAGAGACATAGTCGACACGGTCGTTATCAAAACTCAGTATGCTGGAGTTAACGTCGAAATGTGTAGAGCCTTTTTCGTTGGTGGCGTTCTTCTGAGCAACGACTGCCTGTACCAGTTCGCGTTCACCAAAGCGGTATTCATAGCCTTTGTACGACGCATTACCGGCCATAATCTGCGTGTACATGTTCATACGATAGTTGCCACCGGCTGGGGTTGAACCGGATGGGTAGTTGTTCATCATATTATCGCGGGCAATCACCGAACGCTGATACTGATGCTCATGACCCTGAACGTAAATAACGTCATGATCAGAGAAGAATTCACGGATCTCATCAGCAACGCTGTAAACCCAGTCATCGTCTTTGGCGCCTTCAACAATATGTTCAATCGTCAGGCCGTATTTGGCACCGATCAGACCATCGTGACTGGCGACCACAATATGGTCGAATTCACCTTCATGCTCTTTTACCGCATTTTCAATCCAGTGAATGGCGACCGGCAGGTTGTAATAAGCCAGACCAAAAATCAGCACGTTTTCGCGGACGACGTAATAGTTAACCCATTCATATCCCGGCATATGCACAGCATCTTCCGGGATGAACGGACGCATGGCTTCAATCCAGTTATGGGTATAGGCATAGCTCTGTTCATGGTTGCCCATGACCGGTAAAAATTCGATACCCTGATCCCGGTACTGCTGAGCGAGGGAAGTCCATTCGGCCCACTCAACTTCGGAGCCTGCGTCTGTCAGGTCGCCTACCGGAATAACAATATCGACGCCGGCTGCCAGCTGATGATCAAGCACTTTTTCCATGGTAATGGTAGCAACATGATCCTGTCCCTGAGCATCACTGCCGCCCTGAGTATCCGGCAGAACACCAACAACCAGAGGTTCATAGCGTTCAGCGGCCGGCGCTGGTTCATCGACATTGTTGCTGGAGTCATCGTTGCCTGCTGGTGGTGTGACCTGATCAGGTATTTGATTATCTGCTGCTGACGTACTGCTGGAAGAGCTGCCACCGCAGGCAGTCAGGCCGATAGTGGCGGCAAGGATTAATGCCAGTCGTGTTTTTTCCGGGAGGGTGATCATGGTTTATCCGCTTGGTTATTAATAGAAGAGTTAATTGGACGCGGATGCAGTGACAGTTCCTTTACAGCAGTAAAAAGCGAATTCGATGAACACACATAGAGCTGAAAAATACTGAAGCTATGGTACATTTTTCAAGGCGGTAAAATGCTGGCTTTCAGATTGCTGTGACGATAAACAGAGACTGCCAATGAAATAAATATTAATTTTTTATTAAATATTCCTCTGGCTGTGAAATCACCGTAGTAAATATTTCAGACTGATATCGTTTACATGAATTATTAGGCTGTTTTCTGGGACGGAGTTAAATTTAATAATTGCGGAATATTTTGATTTTTATGCTATCTCTGCGGATAAACGACAAATGAGTAAGTCATAAAGCGCTGACAACCAATGCAGTGGAATGCCACTGACGGACAATGAGATAGCTGAATGATTATTCAGTTCCGTTGGAACAGGAAATAAAAAGCCAGATGCACCGCAGTGAATCTGGCTCAGGACATAGCCACGAATATCATCCGCAGATGTCAGGCTACCCAGA
This sequence comes from Thalassolituus sp. UBA6592, assembly GCF_002433655.1. Taxonomy (NCBI): domain Bacteria; kingdom Pseudomonadati; phylum Pseudomonadota; class Gammaproteobacteria; order Oceanospirillales; family Oceanospirillaceae; genus Thalassolituus; species Thalassolituus sp. UBA6592. Next base: position 36,716 of record NZ_DJIO01000055.1, read on the forward strand.
TCTGTTTGGTATTAACAAACTCACGTATGCCGTGGGGACCGAGTTCACGTCCGTAACCGGATAAACCGATACCACCGGAAGGCAGTCGCGGATCGGTTTTTACGATGCCGTTCACTGCTACCTGACCGGCCTGCAGTTTTTGCGTGGCCATTTCCCCTTTTTGCGGATCACCACACCAGATACTGGAACCCAGGCCATATTCGGTATCATTCGCCAGTTGCAGCGCATGGTCAAAGTCTTTGGCTTTAATCACCGCCAGTACCGGACCGAAAGTTTCCTCTGTGAAAGCTGCCATACCCGGTTTTACATCCACCAATAATGTTGGTGGATAGAAAAACCCTTCTCCGCCGGGTAAATCACCACCGGTCAGGCAACGGGCACCCGCCTGGATAGTGCGGGTGACCTGATCGTGCAGCCCGAGCTGCAGATCACGGCGGGCAATGGGGCCAAGAGCCTGAGAGTCAGCAATTAATGGATCACCGGTTGCCAAGGCTGTAAAACGCTCATAGAGCATGTCGCAGACTTTGTCGTACACCGCTTCCTCAACGATCAGGCGCTTAACGGCAATGCAGGACTGGCCGGCATTAATCATGCGCGACAGGGTAATAACATCGCAGGCTTTATCCAGATCGGCATCGGCCAGCACGATACAGGGGTCAGAACCTCCAAGTTCAAGGACCGCGGGTTTTAATCCGGCGGCTGCTCTGGCGGCGACTTTTTTACCGGCGTTGCTGGAACCGGTAAAGGACACGGCTTTAATGCCAGGATGATCAATCACATCGCCTACCAATGGCGTTTCCAGAGGCAGGTTAATCATAACGTCCTGCGGCAGGCCGGCAGCGTGAAAAGCTTCCGTTAATACCCGGGCAGTGCCGGGGACGTTAGGATCGGCTTTCATTATGCAGGTATTGCCGGCCATTAATGCCGGGGCAA
>NZ_DJIO01000081.1:0-294 GCF_002433655.1 Thalassolituus sp. UBA6592
CTGATGGACTTCGTCAATGCGTTCCGATACTTCGTTGGTCGCCTGGCTTTGCTCATGGGTGGTGGTGGCAACTGACGCCATATGCGATTGCAGGGTTCCGGTCTGCTGCTGAATATCAGCCAGAGACTGGCTGGCGGTTTCGGCTCTGGCGACGCTGTCACTGGTGAGCCCGCGCATCGCTGAAATCTTTTCTGCGGCATTGCTGATGCCCGCCGAAATCTGCTGAATCCGCACGGAAATATCATTGGCGGATTCATGGCTGCGGGAAGCCAGTACCCGTACTTCATCTGCCAC
>NZ_DJIO01000081.1:667-4612 GCF_002433655.1 Thalassolituus sp. UBA6592
TTCAGTGCCAGCAGGTTGGTCTGCTCTGAGATGGAACGGATCAGGTCGGTAATTTCATGGATGTTGCGCGACTGTTCGTTCAGCCCCTGCATCAGTTCCGCACTGCTGCTGGCCGCCATATCAATGTTGTGAATGCTTTCTGTGGCTGCTTTTACCTGCTGGCTGCCCTGTATCGCATATTGGTTCGCGCGGCTGGCCAGCCCGGCGGCTTCGCGCACTAATCCGGCGACGTTTTCCACGCCCTGTGTCATTTCCACAATGGCGGCAGCACCGGCAGCGGTTGCGGCCGACTGTTGCTCTGTATTGGCCGCCAGCAGGTCGGCGCTTGCGCGCAGTTCCTGAGCAGAAAAAGCGATTTCTTCAATACGGTCGGCGTGGGACTGCTGTGCACGTTCCACATCGGTAAACAGGCTTTGCAGGCGGCCGGTCAGCGTTCCCAGGGTGGTGGTTTTGATCAGCAGTTGCTGGTGATCCAGCTGCTGCGGATTCTGTTGGTTAAAGATGCTCTGTAGCTGGCTGATGTCATGGCGCAGGGCAAACAGCAGGCCTGCACACAGATACAGAGTGCACAGCAGCGGCACCGGCAGATACACCTGACTGGCTGAGCTCAGCACCATCAGGGCGCAGACCGCCAGCATGGTGCTGACCAGATAGACGGTGCCATTCAGCCCGGCGCTGCGCAGCAGGGCGCTGACGGGAGTGAACAGTAGTTGCAGCATAAGGTTCTTCCTGGCGCGGAGGCCAGTTGCGGTTAATGGTTTTGGTACAAACGTTAAGTGTAATGGGAATTTTTCAGCCTGCAGGCGGAGCGCGGGGGTGTGCCGGACCTGACCGTGACAAGTGGCGTAATCACGGCCGGTCAGGCCAGCAGAAGGGTTACATTGTTGACAAAAACAGCAGGTTATTGGCTGGTGGATGCGGCGGTTCCGGGCTTCGTTCTGACGTCCGCTAAGTCTTGTCCCTGACTTTGGCGGATAGCCTGATCCAGCGTTTCTGCCAGAGAGAACAGCGACAGCGGCAGTCCGGAGCGGGCAAGGGCCTGCAGCGGCTGCGTCTGCAGATCGGCAAGGATGACCTGGGTCTGTTGCTGCTGACAGTGCTGCAGATACTTTGTCAGTGCAGCCAGACCACCGGCATCGAGAACGGGAACAGCATCCAGATACAGGATGACGCCTTTGCCAGCCGGGGGCTGACTGGCGAGTTCAGCGAACACCCGGTCGGCGGCGGCAAAAAACAGCGGGCCTTTTATCTTCCATACCTGCCAGCCATTGGCGAGGGTGTTGTCCGGCACCAGGCGGCCATGCTGGCTGATATCGCTGATATTGGTCATCTCTGAGATATCGCGCATAAACAGCAGTGAGGCCAGCACAATGCCCACGGCGATGGCGATCACCATATCAAACAGCACAGTCAGGCTCATGCAGGTGAGCAGTACCAGAATGTCGCCCCGTGGTGCGGTTTTGAGGAAGTGCACGACCTTATCGGCTTCGGCAATGTTCCAGGCAACCAGCAGCAGCAGTGCGGCCATGGACGCCATGGGCAGATGCGCCAGCAGAGGTGCCAGTACCAGCAGGCCAGCCATAACCACGGCGGCGTGAATCATGGCGGCAAGCGGGGTAAAAGCACCGGAGCGTACATTGGCCGCAGAGCGGGCAATGGCGGCGGTGGCGGTGATACCACCAAAGAACGGAGCGACGATATTGCCGATGCCCTGACCGAGCAGTTCGCTGTTGGCGCTGTGGCGGGTGCGGGTCATGCCATCCAGTACGACGGCGCACAGCAGGGATTCGATGGCGCCGAGCATGGCGATCGAGAAGGCCGCCGGTAACAGTAGCTCTAATAACGTCAGCGATAAGCCGATGGGCTGGCCATCCGCACCAGGCTGATTCCACGGCCAGACAAATTCCGGCAGGACCGGTGGAATGCCCATGCCACTGCTGCCGTCCGCCAGCAGATAGTGAAAACGGGTACCGATGGTTTCGGTTTCCATGCCCTGCAGTCCGAGCAGCCAGGCAATCACGACACCAACGATCAGCGCCGGAATATGGGGCGGAAAGCGGCTCAGTTTTTTGAGGATGATCAGCGTCGCCAGTGTGCCTGCTCCGACGATCAGGGCGGCGCTGTCGAACGCCGGCAGATGCTGCCACAGGGCGCTGACTTTCTCTGTGTAGGTTTCCGGGAATTCAAAATTGAGACCAAAGAAATCCTTCAGCTGCAGGGTGGCGATCACCACGGCAATGCCTGAGGTAAAGCCGAGCGTGACGGATTCCGGTATGTATTCGATAAAGCGCCCAAGGCGGGCAAAGGCCATGGCGATCAGAATGACGCCGGACAGCAGGGTGGCCAGCAGCAGGCCACCGAGGCCGAACTTTTCAGCGATGGGATAGAGGATCACCACAAATGCGGCGGTGGGGCCGGAGATGCTGAAGCGTGAACCACCGGTAAGGGCAATCAGGAAGCCGGCAATCATGGCGGTGTAGAGGCCGTATTGCGGCGCGACGCCGCTGGCAATGGCCAGAGCCATGGACAGCGGGATGGCAATCACACCGACGGTGAGGCCGGCAATCAGATCGCCTGAGAATTGCTTGCGGCCATAGGGCTGTTGCAGAGACTCGCGCAGGGCATGGCCGATACGCAGGGAAAACAGGTGCGATCTGTGTGGCATACAACATCCGGCTGATTGGTAGAAACCGCAGTATACCCCAGCCACCGGGGCCCGTCCGAATGTAAGGAAAGGTCAGGTTGTGTCGGGTTGCGCTGGTATCGGGCGGGTTCGTGATTTCCCTCAATTTTGTATTGATATTCCTATTGTTAGCTGACAGGGCCGCAGTCCACCCGCTGTTCAGCCTGTGGTGCCGGCAATACAGGATTCTCATAAGGAGAGAACGATGAGATGGTCAAATGTTATATCCGCTGCGGCGGCGCTGGGACTTTCTGCTGCTGCCCAACTGTCATGGGCGGCGGAACCGATTGCGCCGGTTGAGCCGGTAAAAGAAGTGAATCTGGCAGAAGCTGAGCTGGGAAAGAAACTCTATTTTGATCCGCGTCTGTCGAAGTCAGGATTTATTTCCTGTAACTCATGCCACAACCTCAGCATGGGTGGGACGGATAACCTGAAAACATCGATTGGTCATAACTGGAGTCAGGGACCGATCAATGCGCCAACGGTACTGAATTCGTCATTAAATGTGGCACAGTTCTGGGATGGTCGTGCGGCGGATCTGAAAGAGCAGGCCGGTGGTCCGATTGCTAATCCGGGGGAAATGGCCTTCACCCATGTGCTGGCCGTGGATGTACTGAAATCGATTCCCGGTTATGTGCAGGAATTCCGTCTCGTGTTTGGCACTGATGAAATTAATATCGATCAGGTAACGTCTGCGATTGCTGAGTTTGAGAAAACTCTGGTCACGCCAGGGGCACGCTTTGATCAGTGGTTGCTGGGTGATGCGGATGCGATTACTGCGCAGGAAAAAGCCGGTTATGAATTATTTAAAAATTCCGGCTGCGTTGCCTGCCACAATGGTGCTGCAGTTGGCGGCTCGTCATTTCAGAAAATGGGCCTGATCGAAGCGTATCAGACAAAGAACACCGCTCAGGGTCTGGCCGGGATCACCGGTAAAGATGCGGACCGGATGAAATTCAAAGTACCGACGCTGCGCAACGTGGAACTCACTTATCCGTATTTTCATGATGGCGAAGCTCAGACGCTGACAGAAGCGGTGGATATTATGGGTCGCTTACAGCTGGGCCGTAAATTCAGCGATAAAGAGAATGCGCAGATCGTTGCATTTCTGAAAACACTGACAGGCGATCAGCCGCTATTTAATTTACCACTGTTACCACCATCGACGGATAAAACCCCAGTGCCAACACCGTTTGATTAATATCGGAATCAATAAAAATGAATAAAAAGCCCCGCAATTGCGGCAATGCTGTTCACTTAAG
>NZ_DJIO01000190.1:0-348 GCF_002433655.1 Thalassolituus sp. UBA6592
GTGCCGGTTCGATTCCGGCCCGGGGCACCATTTATACCTCTCGCTATACCTTTTACAGTACTCTCTCTTTTCCCTGTCGTTTTTTAAGCTGCGCCATCAGGCAATATGGTTTTTCGCACTGTCTTTGCTTCTTCCTTGCAGGGGCTTTATTGACGACGAATCAGTTGATACAGCATCGACTAATTACCTGAATTGCTGCGCCCACTACGGTATTATCGTACCGATAATAAAGACGGTAAGAGTGTTATGTTTAACTATATCGAACCCATATTCCGCCCACCCAGCGAAGCGCGCTCACTGATTCTTCAGGTTACCAATGGCTGCTCCTGGAATAAGTGCACCTTCTGC
>NZ_DJIO01000190.1:674-1852 GCF_002433655.1 Thalassolituus sp. UBA6592
CTTCTGCGATATGTACACTCAGCCGCAGAAGAAATTCCGCGCCCGCCCCGAAGACGAAATCCTGAATGAAATTCGCCAGGCGGCGGCTCTTGGGCCCAGATTTGAAAAGGTCTTCCTCGCAGATGGCGACGCCATGGTGCTGCCGGTGCGTCGCCTGGTTAATATTCTGCAGGCAATCCGCGAGCATCTCCCCTGGGTTACACGCGTCGGTGCTTATTGCCTGCCGCGTAATATCCGCAAAAAAACCGCAGAAGAAATGGCAGAGATGGCGTCACTGGGCCTCGGAATTCTGTATGTCGGCGCAGAAAGTGGCGACGATCAGGTGCTGGAGTTTATCGATAAGGGGGAAACCTGGCGTTCAACGCTGGATGCGCTGGTTAAAATAAAAGAAGCCGGCATTAAATCATCTGTAATGATTTTAAATGGCATGGGCGGTGTTAAATACAGTGATCAGCATGCCGTTAATTCAGCATCATTAATGAATGAGGCTCAGCCGGATTTTCTTTCTACTCTGGTGGTCAGTTACCCCATGGGAGATCAGCGCGTCGTTGCCGGATTTAATGGCGAATATCAGCTGCCGGATCAGATGCAGCTGTTTCTTGAGCTGAAAAACCTGATCAGTCGCCTGGAGCTGACTAATACCGTGTTCCGCAGTGATCACGCGTCGAATTATCTGCCTTTACGCGGCACGCTGGGGAAAGATAAGGCGCAGATGTTGTCACAGCTGGATATGGCGCTGGAAGGGCGCATCGCTCTGCGTCAGGAATGGCAGCGGGGCTTGTAACCGCTTATCAGGAGTAATCTGTATGTCCCTGTCGGATATCGAAAAACAATTGGGTCTCGAAGGTCCGGTAGGTCATCCTCCGGTAGAAAAATGGAGCCCGCCTTTATCGGGCGATATGGATATGGTGATCCGCAAAGACGGCACCTGGGTGCATGAAGGTGATCCGATTAAAAGAGAAAAACTGGTGCGTCTGTTCGCTTCGATTCTGAAGAAAGAAGGGGGTGACTATTTTCTTGTCACGCCAGTGGAGAAGTGGCGCATACAGGTCGAAGACAGACCACTGCTGGTGCAACTGATTGATAAGCGCGGCGATCAGCTGCAATTGGTTACCAATGGTGGAGATTCGCTGATCGTCGGTGATGATCATCCACTGAAAGCATCGGAACTGGATGGG
>NZ_DJIO01000190.1:2154-2483 GCF_002433655.1 Thalassolituus sp. UBA6592
CTGAAAGCATCGGAACTGGATGGGGTCATGGTGCCGGAAGTCAGGGTTCGCAATAACCTCTGGGCCCGCTTTTCGCGCAATGCCTATTACCAGATATCAGAGTTGGCGACTGAGCAGTCTGATGGCAGCTTTGCCATTCAAAGCGGTGGCAGGGCGTTTGTGGTTGGCTGATGGTTTATCCGGGGTAATAAAAAAGGAGCCATAAGGCTCCTTTTTTCATGCATTCCGCTATAGCGGATTACATGTTTGGATAGTTTGGACCGCCAGCACCTTCCGGAGTAACCCAGGTGATGTTCTGCGACGGATCTTTAATATCACAGGTTTTGCAG
>NZ_DJIO01000190.1:2786-3563 GCF_002433655.1 Thalassolituus sp. UBA6592
AATATCACAGGTTTTGCAGTGTACACAGTTCTGAGAGTTGATCTGGAAACGCTTGCCGTTTTCGTCTTCAACAATCTCATACACGCCTGCAGGGCAGTAGCGCTGCGCTGGCTCATCCCATTTCTCCAGGTTGATTCCCAGAGGGATCGAAGCATCTTTCAGCTTCAGGTGGCATGGCTGATCTTCCGCGTGGTTAACGTTGCCGATAAACACAGAGTCCAGCTTGGCGAAGCTGATCACACCGTCCGGTTTCGGATAGTTGATCTTTTCACATTCGTTAGCAGGTTTCAGCATCGCATGATCCGGATGGGTATCATGCAGAGTGAATGGCATCGCCACGATATTCTGATCAATGTAGTTGAATGCGCCACCCAGGAAGGTGCCGAACTTATGCATCGCCGGGCCGAAGTTACGGCTGCGGTGCAGTTCTTTCCACGCCCATGAAGCTTCGAAGGCAGTGGTAAATTCAGTCACTTCATCGTTAGCGCGACCGGCCTGAATAGCTTTAAACAGCTCTTCAGCAGCAACCAGGCCACTCTTCATGGCAGTGTGTGTGCCTTTAATTTTGGCAAAGTTCAGTGTGCCGGCATCACAACCAACCACCAGGCCGCCAGGGAAGGTCATTTTTGGCAGACAGTTCAGGCCGCCTTTGGTAATGGCACGGGCACCGTAGGATGCGCGTTTACCACCTTCCAGATACTGTTTAATAACCGGATGATGCTTCATACGCTGAAATTCGTCGAACGGGCTTACGTGCGGGTTGCTGTAAGACAGATC
>NZ_DJIO01000190.1:3922-4078 GCF_002433655.1 Thalassolituus sp. UBA6592
AGCGTGATACAGGAAGAAACCACCAGAAGAACCGGATTCACTCAGCGGCCAGCCAGCGCCGTGCAGCACCAGACCTTCTTCGTGTTTGGCTGGATCAATATCCCACAGCTCTTTGATACCAATGCCATAGTGCTGCGGGTCTTTGCCTTCGTCCAG
>NZ_DJIO01000190.1:4376-23218 GCF_002433655.1 Thalassolituus sp. UBA6592
CTGCGGGTCTTTGCCTTCGTCCAGTTTGTATTCTGCGATCAGCTGCTTGCCCAGATGGCCACGACAGCCTTCGGCAAACACTGTGTACTTGGCGCGCAGTTCCATGCCAGGCATGTAGCTGTCTTTATGGGAGCCGTCAGCGGCCACGCCCATGTCGCCAGTGATGATGCCTTTAATAACGCCATCTTCAAGGATGTATTCGGCTGCAGAGAAGCCAGGGTAGATCTCGACACCCAGATTTTCAGCCTGCTCACCCAGCCAGCGCGATACGTTACCCAGAGATACGATGTAGTTGCCATCGTTGTGCATTGGCTTAGGGATAGCAAAGTGAGGGGTTTTGACCGCTTTTTCATTGCTGGTCAGGAAATACACCTCATCACCTTTAACCGGGGTGTTCAGCGGAGCGCCCATTTCTTTCCAGTCAGGGAACAGCTCAGCCAGTGCACGGTCTTCAATAACAGCGCCGGAGAGGATATGTGCGCCGACTTCGGAGCCTTTTTCTACCAGACAGACTGACAGTTCAGTGCCGGCTTCTTCGGCTAACTGTTTGATACGACACGCCGTTGACAGACCAGCAGGGCCGCCGCCAACGATGACTACGTCATATTCCATTACATCACGTTGCATATAGATCTCCTCATTTATTGTGGGAGCTGTTATCTTTAGTACCTGTTCCCGCCGCGACTGCGTCTACCGCCTGTCGAATATCTTTCAGCGCCCGGACTTGCCGGCCAGGGTGAAAATTCAAACGCTCGTATGAATTTGACCTCGCATTATACGTCCCATAATTCCTTAGGCAACTTAAATTCATTGTAAAAACCGCGGGTTATACCCACTATAAGCACCGATGATGTACGTAAACCTACGTACACTATTGACGCTTAAGTTAAAGGCACCAATAATGTGCCCCGCTGGAAAGGGTCATCTCAACGACTGTTTCATCCCGTCGGGAGTGGTAAGTTACAGCCCTTTATTCACCCACCAAGTAGAAAAACGAGGAATCTATGAAGGTTCTTGTCGCTGTTAAACGCGTAATCGATTACAACGTAAAAGTTCGCGTTAAGTCAGATAATTCAGACGTAGATCTGACCAACGTAAAAATGGCTATGAACCCATTCTGCGAAATCGCAGTAGAGGAAGCGGTTCGCCTCAAAGAAAAAGGTGTTGCGTCAGAAGTCGTCGTGGTTTCTATCGGCCCTAAAACTTCTCAGGAACAGATCCGTACTGCACTGGCACTGGGTGCTGACCGCGGTATTCTGATCGAAACTGAAGAAAAACTGGAATCCCTGACAGTGGCCAAGCTGCTGAAAGGCGTTGTTGAAAAAGAACAGCCTCAGCTGGTTCTGATGGGTAAACAAACCATCGACAGCGATAACAACCAGACTGGCCAGATGCTGGGCGCACTGACCGGCATGGCTCAGGGCACATTCGCTTCTGAAGTTGTTGTCGACGGCGACAGCGTTAACGTAACCCGTGAAATCGACGGTGGTCTGCGTACTGTTGGTCTGAAACTGCCAGCAATCGTTACTACTGACCTGCGTCTGAACGAACCTCGTTACGCATCTCTGCCTAACATCATGAAAGCCAAGCGTAAGCCTCTGGATGTTACTACTCCGGCTGACCTGGGCGTGGAAATGAAATCCACCCTGTCTCTGGTTAAAGTGACTCCGCCAGCTGAGCGTTCTGCCGGTATCAAGGTTGCTGACGTAGCCGAGCTGGTAGATAAACTGAAAAACGACGCCAAAGTGCTGTAAGAGAGGATTGTGTAATGGCTATTTTAGTAATCGCAGAACACGATAACGCAACCCTGAAAGCTGCAACCCTGAACGTTATCACTGCAGCTGGCCAGATTGGCGGCGACATTGAAGTACTGGTTGCCGGCAGCGGCTGTGGCGCAGCTGCTGAAGCAGCAGCCAAAGTGGCTGGCGTCAGCAAGGTGCTGGTAGCGGACAACGCTGCTTATGAGTATCAGCTGGCTGAAAATATGGGTGAGCTGGTTGCAGAACTGGGTAAGGGCTACAGCCATATCCTGGCAGCAGCAACCACCACTGGTAAAGACTTCCTGCCTCGCGCCGCAGCTCTGCTGGACGTGAACATGCTGTCTGAAATCGTAAAAGTAGAAGACGCTGAAACTTTCTCCCGTCCAATTTACGCAGGCAACGCTATTGCGACCGTTAAATCTTCTGACAGCATCAAAGTGATGACTGTACGTGGTACTGCATTTGATGCAGCTGCCGCAGAGGGTGGTTCTGCAGCCGTTGAAGCTGTTGATGTGGTTAAAGATGCTGGCATCTCTTCCTTCGTTGGTGAAGAGCTGGCCAAGTCTGATCGTCCTGAACTGACTGCTGCCAAGATTGTTATCTCTGGTGGTCGCGGTATGCAGAACGGCGAAAACTTCGAAATGCTGTACAAAGTGGCAGATAAGCTGGGCGCTGCTGTTGGTGCTTCCCGTGCCGCAGTTGACGCTGGTTTCGTTCCTAACGATATGCAGGTTGGTCAAACCGGTAAAATCGTTGCGCCTGAATTGTACGTAGCGGTTGGTATTTCGGGTGCAATTCAGCATCTGGCTGGTATGAAGGACTCCAAAGTCATTGTTGCCATTAACAAAGACGAAGAAGCCCCTATCTTCCAGGTTGCGGACTACGGACTGGTCGCCGACCTGTTCGACGCGGTTCCAGAACTGGAAAATGCTCTGTAATATCAGTAGCTTATAAAGACCCGGCTCCGGCCGGGTTTTTTTATGTCATGTGGTTGTCATTTTTTCGTAATAAGGTAACGTACCTCTCGGTTCACCATTACGAAAAAGGGTTAGTTCATTGAATATCACAGTTGTGGGGACAGGTTACGTAGGACTCGTAACCGGCGCCTGTTTCGCAGAAATGGGAAATGTTGTTACCTGCGTGGATGTCGATAGCGGCAAGATTGCTGCGCTCAGGGAAGGGAATGTCCCAATTTACGAACCGGGTCTGGAAGCCATTGTCAGTGAAAACGGCAAGGCAGGCCGCCTGAAGTTCACAACCTCCCTGGCTGAAGCCATGCAGGAATCTGACCTGTATTTTATCGCCGTTGGCACACCGCCGGGCGAAGATGGTTCTGCCGATTTGTCCCATGTTCTTTCTGTTGCTGAAGAAATCGGTAAAAACCTTTCTGTGCCTGCCATTGTGGTGAATAAATCCACGGTACCCGTCGGCACCGCTTTGCGTGTTGCCGACGTCATTCAGGCTGAACTGGATAAGCGTGGCGTGGATCTCAGATTTGATGTTGTTTCCAATCCGGAGTTTTTAAAAGAGGGCGCAGCGATTGAAGATTTTATGCGTCCGGACCGGATCGTGGTTGGTGTCCAGTCAGAGCATGCCCGTGAAGTCATGTCTGAACTGTATCAGACCTTTTCGCGTAACCACGATAAGCTGATGTTTATGGGTGTACGCGATGCTGAGCTGACCAAATATGCGGCCAACGCCATGCTGGCGACCAAAATTTCGTTTATGAACGAAGTTGCCAACCTTGCAGAACGTATGGGTGTTGATATTGAAAATGTGCGCAAGGGTATCGGCTCCGACCGCCGTATTGGCTACTCCTTTATTTACCCGGGCTGCGGCTATGGCGGCTCCTGTTTTCCCAAAGACGTAAAAGCCCTGATGCGCATGGGCGAGCAGTACGATTTTGATACCCGGGTGCTGCGTGCGGTAGAAGATCGCAATGAAACCCAGAAGCAGCGCCTGTTCGAAAAGCTGCTTCAGCGTTTCGGTGAGGATATGTCTGGCCGTGTGATCGGTATCTGGGGACTGGCCTTCAAGCCAGGAACTGACGATATGCGCGAAGCCAGTTCGGTACCTCTGATTAATGCCCTGATTGCTGCCGGCGCTTCGGTGCGTGCTTACGATCCCGTCGCAATGGAAGAATCACGCAAACACTTCCCTGCGGAACTATTCACAGACGGACGCATCACCTTGTGTGATCATCAGTACGACGCATTGGCCGATGCTGATGCCATGGTGCTGGTCACCGAGTGGAAGCCGTTCCGTCAGCCGGACTTTAACGCCATTCAGAAGCTGTTGAAGCAGCCTGTCATTATTGATGGACGTAACCAGTACGATCCCCGTGCATTAAAAGCACAGGGATTCGATTACTCGGGTATTGGCCGCGATTTAGGATAAACAATGAGCACAGCGACTGATCTGCCAATCGCAGACGCTATCGATATCAGCACCGCAGACCCGGATGCCAAGCAGCCGTTGCAGACGTCCAGTCTGGCGACGCGCCTGCCATTTGGTTTTGCCAAACGTTTTGGTGTACTGGTGGAAGGTAAGGATGACCAGATCACTGTGTATCACAAAGATGGCCTGCAGACTGCGGTTATTCTGGAAATTCAGCGCTATCTGGCCCGACCGTTCCGTTTTGAAGCGGTAACGCCGGAAGAGTTTGAACGTCGCCTGGGGCTGGCTTACCAGAGCGATTCGTCAGAAACCATGGAGATGGTGGAAGGGCTGGGTGATGACATGGATCTCGCCAGTCTGGCGGATTCCGTGCCGGAAACAGAAGACCTGCTGGAACAGGAAGGCGATGCGCCGATTATCCGCCTGATTAACGCGTTGCTGACTGAAGCGGTAAAAGAAAACGCCTCCGACATTCACGTCGAAACCTATGAAAAGCGTCTGGTCGTCCGCTTCCGTGTGGATGGCGTGCTGCGTGAAGTAGTGCAACCAAAACGCGCGTTATCAGCGCTGCTGATCTCCCGTATCAAGGTAATGGCCAAGCTAGATATTGCTGAGAAACGTATCCCTCAGGATGGCCGTATCGCCCTGCGTATTGGTGGTCGCGAGGTTGATGTGCGGGTCTCGACCATGCCGTCCAGCTTTGGCGAGCGGGTGGTAATGCGACTGCTGGATAAACAGGCCGGACGCCTGAGTCTGTCTCAGCTCGGTATGGCGGATCGTGATCTGCGCGCCATGCGCAACATCATCAGCAAGCCTCACGGTATTATTCTGGTTACCGGCCCAACCGGTTCCGGTAAAACCACCACGCTTTACGGTGCACTGAGCGATCTGAACGACACCAGCCGTAATATTCTGACGGTAGAAGATCCTATCGAATACAGCCTGCCAGGTATTGGCCAGACTCAGGTGAACACCAAGGTTGAAATGACCTTTGCCAAAGGGCTGCGCGCTATTTTGCGTCAGGACCCGGACGTGGTGATGATCGGTGAGATCCGTGACCTCGAAACCGTCGAGATCGCTATTCAGGCGTCACTGACAGGTCACCTTGTGTTATCCACGCTGCATACCAATACCGCTATTGGTGCGGTTACCCGTCTGCAGGATATGGGGGTCGAGCCGTTCCTGCTGTCCTCCAGTCTGGTTGGCGTGATCGCTCAACGACTGGTACGCGTACTGTGTAATGACTGTAAAGAAGCGGCACCCGCTGACGAAGCAGCCTGTGAAGTGCTGCGCGCTGATCCGGCCAATCCGCCGACGATTTATCACGCCAAGGGCTGCGAAAAATGCAACCAGCTCGGTTACCGCGGCCGTCAGGGTATTTACGAAATCATCGAAATTGATGAGAAATTCAAAACCCTTATTCATGACCGTTCCGGCGAGCAGGCGATGGAACAGCATGCCCGTACTCTGGGCCCAAGCATCCACCAGGATGGCATCCGCAAGGTACTGGGCGGCAGCACCACAGTTGAAGAACTGCTGCGTGTAGCGAAAGGCTGATAATTGATATGGGTGCATTTGTATATCAGGCTGTTGATCAGAAGGGCAAACAACAGAAAGGCGTACTGGAAGCTGACAGCGCGCGTCAGGTGCGCCAGCAGCTGCGTGAAAAAGGCTGGATGCCATTATCTGTTGAACAGACCAGTCAGAAAGAAAAGTCCGCCGCCGGCGGTTTCTCTCTGCTTAACCGCTCGCCTAAATTATCGGTTCCTGAACTGGCACTGATTACCCGCCAGCTGGCCACTTTGATTGCTGCAGGTCTGCCCATTGATGAATCTTTGCGGGCCTTGTCTGATCAGACTGGCAAGCAGCGCATCAAAGCTATGATTCTGGCGATCCGCGCCAAGGTTCTCGAAGGTTACACGCTGGCCAAGGCGCTGGCGGAATATCCCCGCGCATTTCCGCATCTGTATCGTTCAACGGTAGCCGCCGGTGAACATGCCGGCCATCTGGATGGCGTACTTAACCGTCTGGCGGATTACACCGAACGTCAACAGGAATCCAGTCAGAAAATCAAACTGGCTGCCATGTATCCGATCATCCTGACCTTTGTGGCATTGGGGATTGTGGTTTACCTGTTAACCAATGTGGTGCCTGATATCGTCGACGTGTTCGTTAAAAACGGACAGGAATTACCCGGCCTGACGCAGTTTATGCTGGATATGAGTCACTTTATTACCGCCTGGGGTATCTGGGTGGCCGGTGCCGCGTTCGGCGGTTTTATCGTTTTTAACCGGGCGCTGACCAACGACGCATTCCGCCGTCGTTACCATGAATTTCTGCTGAATGTGCCGGGCCTGAAAGGCTTTATTAAAGAAGCCAATACCGCACGCTTTGGCAGCACACTGGCAATCCTGACCACCAGTGGCGTTCCTTTGGTGGATGCCATGCGCATTTCCAGTCAGGTAGTATCCAGCATCCCGATTCAGCGTTCGCTGGGTGACGCCACGGTAAAAGTGAGCGAGGGTGGCAGTCTGAATAAGGCGTTGTCAGAAACCGGATATTTTTCCCCGATCATGATTCATATGATTGCCAGTGGCGAAAACAGCGGTGAGCTCGACAGTATGCTGGCGCGCACCGCGTCGCAGCAGGAAACCGCACTGGAGAATACAGTGTCGGCATTAGTGAAAGTATTTGAGCCGGTTATGTTGCTGGCGATGGGGGGCATTGTGGCGCTGATCGTGGTCGCCATTATGCTGCCAATTCTTGAATTACAAAAAATGGTTCAGTAGGAGAACGGAATGAAATCTATGCGTAAAGCAACCCGTCAGCAGGGCTTCACTCTGCTGGAAGTCATGGTTGTTCTGGCTATTATCGGCGGCATTATGGCCCTGGTTGCAACCAACCTGATCGGTTCTGCCGGTGATGCCCGGGTTAAAACCACCATCAGTCAGATCAAACTGATCGAAGGTGCTCTGGATATGTATAAGCTGCATAACTTTACTTATCCGACCACTGAGCAGGGCATTGAAGCTCTGGTTAAAAAACCGACCAGTGCGCCAGAGCCTAAAAACTACCAGACCGGTGGCTACCTGAAAGGCAACAACGTTCCGACCGACGCCTGGGGCCATGAATTTTTATACTTCCTTGATAAAGGCCAGTACGAAATCGTTTCACTGGGTGCTGATGGTCAGGAAGGCGGTGAAGGCGAAAACGCTGATATCAGTTCACTGGATAAATAATGCGTCGCAGCCGGGCTTTTACACTGCTGGAAGTGATGGTGGTGCTCGCAATTATTGGCGGGCTTATGGCTTTGGTAACCATCACCAGCAGTGACCGACACGCTCAGGATGAGACTGAGCAATTTGCCCGGCGTTTACTGGCGGTCTTTTCCGCCTGTCGTCAGGAGTCGGTATTTCAGAATATCGATCTCGGCCTGGCGATGGATTCCTCTTCTTTGCTGCTGCTCAGCTTTCAGGATATTTATTCGCAGGAATTCACTGCGAATAAAACCCGTGAAGAGCTGGATGCGCTGGCGAAAAATCCCTGGCAGCCTTACAGCGGCCCGATCAATAACGACATCGAAGCGCCGGAATATGTGTTTATGTCCCTTGAAGTTGAAGGTCAGGAAGTCGACTTCGCCGATCTTCTGGACGATGACACCGGGCCAAAACCGGCGCTGCTGTTTCTGTCATCCGACGAATACACCCAATTCCGTATGATCCTGATTCACGATCAGGATGAGAATTTTGAAATCGTAATCGAAGGCGATGGTTTCAATCAGCCAGTTATGACGCTGGAGCGCTTCGATGGTTAATCTGCGCCGCGCAGCAGGCTTTACGCTGATTGAAGTTATGATTGCCGTAACCGTTTTTGTTGCGGTGGCTACGACGATTTCGCAAACCACCAGTCAGAGTGTCGGCACTCAGCTGTCCCTCGAAAACACCACGCTGGCGTCCTTTGTTGCGGAAAACCGACTTGTTGATATCCGCCTTGGTGGTCTGCCTCAGGTTGGCGATAACAACGATGAGGTGTCCTACGCCGGTCGCGACTGGCGGGTAAACACCAAAGTGGAAGAAACAACATTCCCGGATACTGTTCGGGTAACGGTATCTGTCGGCGATATAAACAACAAAGAAGGCTACACCATTTCTCTGACTACCATTATGGGTGGCCACGGATGAAGAACTCTGCTGTGCGTGCTCAGGCTGGCTTTACGCTTCTGGAGGTTCTGCTGGCTGTGGCGATTACCGCCATGATAGGCGTCGGCTCAGCGCAACTGTTGAACTCGATCATTAATGCCAAGCAGGGCGTTGATATCCGCTCAGAAAAATTAGCATCACTGCAGCGCTTTAACATGGCTGTATCACGCGATATCGAACAGATTATTAACCGGCCAATTCGCGATATATACGGCGATGAACAGGCCGCGCTGCGCATCAATGACGGTGATTACCCGCTGGAGTTTACCCGCGCCGGCTGGCGTAATTCGCCGGTCGCTGAAGATCCGCGTTCTGAATTGCAGCGGGTCGCATACCGTATGGAGCCCATCGACAGCGAAGCCTGTGAAGTCGCCTATGCACGCCTGCAGAGCTGGGGCGTTAATCAGCCTGAAGGCGAGTGTCTGGTGCGGTATTTCTGGCCAGTGCTGGATCAGGCCAGTGTTTCAGAGCCCCTGACTCAGGTTGTGCTTGAACAGATTGACGGCTTTGAAATTGAGCTTCTGGTCAGTGAAGAAAGCGCAGACAGTGAAAGCGAAGGAGTAACACAGGAAACCGGCCGTAACTGGTACACAGACTGGCCGGCAATAAACGCCGGACTTGGCGGTGTGGAGACCCCTCTGGTTATCCGCTGGCGGCTGGAACTGCCGGAGCTTGGCAGTATTGAGCGGCAATGGTTTATTCCCTGGGGTGATTTCTGATGCAGCTTAAGGTTAAGCGCGCGCAGAGCGGTCTGGCCCTGATCACAGTTTTGCTGATTTTTGCCATTGTGTCGGTATTGGCAGTGGCCATGATCGACCGTCAGGCATCCGATATTCAGCGCAGCGGCACTATGCTGGCATTACAGCAGGCACGGGCTTATGTCACCGGCGCTGAATCCGCTGTCAAAACCGGCCTGTATCTCGATTGGGAGAGTAATCCCGATATTGACCACGCTGCGGAAGAATGGAATCAGGAGCGCATGTTTCCGCTGTCGCCGGGTACCGCCTACATCAGCATCAAAGATGCGCAGGGGCGTTTTAATCTCAATTGGTTAAGCAAGGGCGCCAATAATCGTGAAGTACAGAAAGTGCGCTTCAGAAATCTGCTGAATGAGTTAGGTCTGGATGTCGCCCTTGCCGACCTGACGGCCCGCTGGATGGATGAGGAAAGTCAGGAGGATGATCGCTATCAGTCCATGGAGCCGCCTTACCGGGCAGCCTACCGGGTTTGTTCTCACACATCCGAAATGATGTTGATCGAGGGCTTTGACGCCCAGACCTACCGTTCACTGGAAGGTTATATTGCCTGTCTGCCGGTGGCCGCGCAGCTGAATGTGAACACTGCCAGTGCAGTGGTGTTATCCGCCCTCGATGACGAGCTGTCTTTGTCATCTGCCCAGGCTATCGTTGCGGCCAGAGGGGAAGAGGGATTTGCCGATGTCGGCACCTTCTGGTCGTTACCTGAGGTTGAACCCTTTACCCGCCGCAGTGCCAATCGTGGCAGCAATCGCGATAACAACAACGATAGTAACGACAACGAAAGCGGCAACAATGATGAAAATGATGAATCTGCCGCCACCGGCCGCTGGGATGAAACAGACTTCAGTGTAAAATCCGAATATTTTGAAAGCTTTATCCGCGTGGATCTGGGCGACAGGATAGCAACCGCAGAGGTGCTGATTCACCGCAGTCCGGGCAGTGGCAAAATGAATACCCTGTACCGGGATTACAGTCGCCGGGAAGTACGGCACGAAAGCCCGGTCGCCGGGAGCAATACTGACCCGGCACTTAATGATGGCTCCGGACTTAACTGACACAATGAAACCTGGCCGGCTCTGATTAAGCCGCGCTGATACAACGGAAAACGACGACACCATGGAAACCGTAAACATTCAATGGCAATCGCTTGCCGGGCAGTGGATGGTAGCGCCACTGAATGGCTCAGAGTGGCAACCATTGGCGGCCTGGGCAGAAGATCAGCCCGACCTGACACAGGTACGGATGATTCTGTCGCCGGTAAACTATGCGACGCACTGGGTCAGTCTTCCCGGTGTTTCCGGGCGGCAGATTCCCCGGGCTCTGCCATTCGCCCTGGAAGAATCCCTGATTGAGGATATCTCCCACTATCTGATTATTCCCGCCGGCCAGGCTGCTAAAAAGGTCCGTGCTTATGTAATCAGTGCTGACCTGATCAGCCGCCTGCTGGAAGAATGCGCCATGCATAATCTGGTGCTGCGCGAGCTGATTCCGCAAACTCAGCTGTTGGGCGAGGGCAATCGCATTCTGTTCAGCGCCCAGTCCGGTGCCGGGCAGGGCTCTGCGGCGGGCTGGATGCTGAATATTCCGGGCATGATCGAAGGTTGGGTTCCGGAAGCCGGCATGTCGGCCGTACTGGATGCTTTGTTCGATCAGGCTGAAGGTGAACAGCTGCTGGATACGCTGACCATTGTGGCGCCGCAGCTGGATCAGGCCAACCTGCTGAAAACCACCATTGAAACCAGTTTTCCGGGCGTTATTGGCAATGTCGAAACGCATCCGGGTAGTGGTGCTCAGGATGCGGAAAAAGCCCTCACGGCAAAATTGACCAATTTTCTTACCGGTCAGTTTCAGTCCCGTGAACACGAAGAACGGAAACCGGCTGCCTGGTGGCGCCCGCTCGGCGCTATGGCAGCGGTGTGGCTGATTGCTGCAACACTGTGGCTGGTGATTGATCAGCAGACCACGCGATCTCAGGCCAATCAGGTGTATACCGAAACCCTGAATCTCTACAAAAAACTGTTCCCGGGTGAACGGGTTCGCATGCTGGAGCGGCAGATCCGGGAAAAAATCAGTGGCGATGGCACGGCATCCAGTTCCGGGTTTGTCAGCACCGCGCATACGCTCGCTAAAGTCTACGCCGATGCCGGACTGCAGCAGCAGGTCGAAATGACCTCCATGCGCTACAGCGACAGGCTGGGAGAACTGGTGGTTGAAGTGAAGGCTAAAAGCCTGAATGAACTGCAGACACTGCGTCAGGCACTGGAAAATCAGGGTCTGGTGGCGGAAGTAGCTTCGGCAACAAATGATAAAGACGGCGTCAAAGGCCGTATCCGTATCGGAGGGGCTGCATCATGAGCCGTTTTCAGGAACTGAAAGTTCAGCTTGAGGAACAGGTTAAAGGCTCCTCACTGTGGCAGACTGGAGCCCATTGGTACCTGGCTTTGCCGCCACGCGATCAACTGGTGGTGAAAGGGGTCAGTCTGTTGCTGCTGGTCGCTTTGGTGTTTGTCATTGTTTATGCGCCATTACTGAAAGGGCGCAAAGGTGCAGAAGCTGCATTGCAGAAGAATCTGGCGGTTTACAACCAACTGGCCAGCAATGCCGGTCGTTTTGGCTCTTCCGCAGCGGCCGCAACCAGTGGCGGTTCTTTGTTGTCGGTGGTGACCCGTCAGGCAAAAGCGTCCGGCCTCAGCCTGAGCCGCTACGAGCAGGACGGTCAGGGTCTGCGTATCTGGCTGGATGATGTGTCCTTCGATGATGCCATGACCATGCTTGAGGCACTGCAGTCGTCTGCCGGTGTAGTAGCAAACCAGGTAAACGTAGATAAAGCAGATCGTCCCGGTGTGGTAGACATCCGGGCGACGCTGTCGCAATAACCACTCTTCCGGCTGCCGGGAGGGGCGGCAGTCAGAAAACAATTCAGGAGAATAATATGACAGCGTTTGATTTTGAGTTGCTGGTGATCGGTGCCGGCTCAGGTGGCGTTCGTGCCAGTCGTATGGCAGCCGCCAAAGGCGTAAAAACTGCCGTGGTGGAAAACCGCTATCTTGGGGGCACCTGCGTTAACGTTGGCTGTGTTCCAAAGAAGCTGTTTGTCTACGCATCTGAGTACAGCAAGAAGTTTGAGGAGGCGGAAGGCTTTGGTGTACATGGCCGGCTTGAACGCTTCGAATGGCCGGAGCTTCGCGACAATAAAACCCATGAAATCAAACGGTTAAACGGAATTTATAATAATCTCCTTGAGAATTCCGGCGTCACTGTTCTGCATGGCAGTGCGTCTCTGGTTGACCACCATACAGTTCAGGTAGGCGACGCCACCTACAGCGCTGAGAAAATTCTGATTGCGACTGGCGGCTGGCCGGTTAAGCCGGATATTCCGGGCGCGGAGCACGGCATCACGTCAAACGAAGTATTCTATCTCGACGAATACCCGCAGCGTGCGGTAGTGATTGGCGGTGGTTATATTGCCGTAGAATTTGCCGGCATCTTCAACGGCCTCGGTTCCGATACTCATCTACTGTATCGCGGCGAGCAGATTCTGCGCGGTTTTGATGGCGATGTACGTAATTTTGCCGCTGAGCAGATCGCCAACAAAGGTGTACATGTACATACCAACACCGATATTAAACGCATCGACAAACTGGAAGACGGCACCTTACGCTGCCAGCTGACCAGCGGCGATATCATGGACACGGATTGCGTGATGTTCGCCACCGGCCGTTCACCTATGACGGAAGGTCTGAATCTGGAAGGCGTTGGTGTTGAAACCCGCGCCAACGGCACCATCGCGGTGGATCACTTCTTCCGCAGCAATGTGCCCAGCATCTATGCTCTGGGTGACGTCATTGGTACACCACAGCTGACGCCGGTAGCACTGGCACAGGCGATGAAACTGGTCGCCCACTGGTATGCCGGCGATCAGGAGCCGATGAGTTATGACAATATTCCAACGGCCGTTTTCTGCCAGCCTAACATTGCCACAGTCGGTCTGACTGAAGAGCAGGCTGTGGAGCGCTTTGGTGACGATCTGAAAGTATTTGAGTCCAGCTTCCGGCCAATGAAGCACACCATCAGTGGCATGCCGGAGCGCTCCATGATGAAGCTGATCGTGCAGGAAAGTACCGATCTGGTTGTCGGCGCACACATGGTTGGTGAAGACGCCGGTGAGATCATGCAGGGGCTTGCAGTGGCCATTAAGGCGGGCGCAACCAAGGCAGTATTCGACAGCACGATTGGTATTCATCCAACGGCAGCTGAAGAGTTCGTTACCATGCGTTCACCGCGCAGCTGAGCATGTTTTACAGCGCATAACCTGACGAATTCAAACGACAAAAAAGCCGGCAATCGCCGGCTTTTTTGTATCTGATGTCCGGGCTGGTTTATCAGCCGCAGAACACCAGGCGCACACTATCAAGTACCAGTTGTGACTGACTGATCGCACGGATCACAGCTTCACGTTCGGCTTTTGCCTGTTCAGCCAGTATCGGCGGAATGGATGGATTTTCTTCCGCCAGGGCATGCAGTCGTGTGATTCGTGCGGCATAAGCTTCTTCCGCTTTTGCCGTGGCGCGTTCAACCATTTTGCTCAGCTGTCCGGCACCCAGTTTTTCCAGCTTGTGAATGATTGGCTGAACCTGAGCGGTTTTCTGCTCAACCAAACCGCGGGCTGTGCCTTTTTTCAGTGGCAGAGGAAAGCCTGGCAGTTCGCCGTCATTCACTTTCAGATCACCGCTTGGGGTCATCATCAGGTACATGGCGTCCGGCGGCAGATAGCGCTCCACGGAGAGTGCTTTCGGTGCTGAACACTGAGCAACGAATTGCAACTCAATAAAGCAGTCACCGGTCTTGTAGCCATGGTGCTCGATGTAACCGACGGCGGCATTGCCGGCAGGACCACTGGTAATCAGCTCCAGCGCCTGATCAATAAACGGATGTTCCCAACTCAGGAACTGAACATCGTCACGGCTTAATGCCACTTCTCGTCGGGTCGTTGCCATAAAGCCGTCTTCCGGCAGATGCGGCAGATCCGGCACCAGCATGTGATCGCCCGGAGCGATGGTGATGCATTCGCCGCCCAGATCAATCAACTCCAGACCAAAAGCATCGGCAAACAGTTCGATGAAGTCGTTCAGCTCGGCTTCGTCTTCGATGTGGGTAATGGTCATTTCCTGTGCCAGTGCGCGGGCTTTGCCCGGCGGACAGGAGTGCAGCTCCAGCAGACGGTCACGACCCTGTTCCAGCTCGGCCAGCAGCTGTTCACGGCCGGCGCTCAAAGTTGCAACCAGAGCAGTCAGGTCACCTTGACCAAGAACTGCCTGTTCAATGTCGTCGCGATAACGCTCAAGCAGAGGCTGGGCAGCCGGATTAGGGCGGCTGAATGCATCCAGTCCATCCTGCAGAATCTTCGCCCAGCGGCCGCTTGGGTGGTCGGCAAAAGGCGGAATGTAGAGTTTGATGTCTTCTGCCTGACCAATGCGGTCAAGACGACCGATACGCTGCTCAATCAGGTCGCAGTTGAACGGCAGATCGAACAGGACCAGATGATGGGCGAACTGGAAGTTACGGCCTTCACTGCCGATTTCAGAACAGAGAAGAATGCGCGCGCCCTGATCATGGTCGGCAAAGTAGGCCGCGGCGCGGTCACGCTCAACCAGATCCATGTCTTCATGGAATACCGCCACCTGAATGCCGGCGGTTTCCCACAGCCATTGTTCAAGGTCGAGCACGGTGGATGCGGCATGACAGATGAGCACAACTTTATCTTTACCTGTCTGTGACAGCAGACCCAGCAGCCATTCGGCGCGCGGATCGTCGTCACACCAGTTGTGCACGCCGATTTCAGGGTGCAGATCGCGCAGTGACGGCGGCAGATCATCACCTTGTGGCGCCGGCATTTCGGTAATCACCGGCAGGCGCTGCGGGAAGCCGGTCACCCCCTGACGGGTATTACGGTACAGGGCGCGCCCGGGACCGCGGCGATCAATCAGAGCTTCCAGTGCTTTCGAGCGCTGCGCTTCATCATTCAGATCGGCCGCAGCAAAATCAGCAAGAAATTCGTTCAGTGTCGCCTGATTCTCTGCGCTCAGGCCGGAGCCCTCTGCCAGAGCAGCAGCAAGATCGGCGATTGGACGATACGCCTGCTGTTCGGCAACGAACTGCTGCAGGGAAGGGTAACGCTCAGGATCAAGCAGGCGCAGACGGGCGAAGTGACCCTCAATGCCAAGCTGCTCCGGGGTTGCCGTCAGCAGCAACAGACCGGGGGTTTTAACCGCAACGTCTTCGGTCAGGCAATACGCTGTGTCGCCACCGTTTTCTTCGCTCCACTGCAGGTGGTGAGCCTCGTCGACGACCAGTACGTCCCAGTCGGCCTCAAGAATACCGGCGCGGATGTGCTCGTCATTGGCCAGCGATACCGGGCACAGGAACAGCTGCGCTTCGCTGAACAGGTTTTCGCTGTCTTCATAGGCGGAGCGGTTAACGATATTAAAGCGCAGGTTGAAGCGCCGGATCATCTCCCCCAGCCACTGGTGAATCAGGTGATCCGGTACCATAACCAGCACCCGGCTGATGCGCTGCTGCAGCAACAGCCGATGCAGAATCAGACCAGCTTCAATGGTTTTACCCAGGCCTACTTCGTCTGCCAGCAGTACGCGCGGAATGGAATCCTGTGTCACCTGTTGCGCAATGTGCAGCTGGTGCGGGAGCAGACTGGTGCGTCCACCAAGCAGTCCGTAATACGGACGCTTGCGCAGCTTGGACAGTTGCTTGAGCGCCATCTGGCGCAGTTCAAACAGGTTGTTGTTGTCGATCTGGCCGGAGAAAAGACGATCCGATGGCTGATTCAGCTGAATCTGACCACTCAGGTGAATTTCAGATATGTGGCGTTCGCCGTCGCTGTAGAAGATGATGCCATCGATATCTTCCTTATCAGCCACGGTAAGTGTTGTGCCGTCAGACAGCGGAAGAACATCGCCTTCTTTAAAGATAACCCGGGTAAGCGGGGCGTTCTGACGGGAGTACGAGCGGACGTCGTCGATAACGGGGAAATACAGAGTGACGACGCGGAAGTCTACGTTCTGAACCAGGCCAAGACCGAGGTCGGTTTCGGCTTCGCTGATCCAGCGCTGACCAACTTGATACATAGAAAAGCATACCTGAAGAAAATTTGGGCGAAGTCTAGCGTAAGGAGGCGATAAATCCCACCGTCAAAGGCTTGCAGGCGTTCTGCTGGAGAGATTTATCCGGTATATTCATGCAATCTTCACAAAAATGCTAAGGATAGTGTCAATGACCAGAACCAATGGACTCCTCGCTGGCTTACTCGTTCTCTCTGTTGCCGGTGTAGCCGGCGGCGTCGGGTACATCACCCAACAGAACATCGCCACCTATGAATCCGAACTGGCCAGTGCCGTGGCCGACGCGCGCGCTGAACTGCGCCCTCAGGGCATCGATGTGTCTGTGCAGACCGTCAGTACGTCCATGCTGGGCATGAAGCGTGAAGAGCGCTTTGTTTTCCGTAAGCTTGATCCCGCCATGGAACTGTTCGCCATTAATCAGCAGGTCACCATTGAGCCTTTCCGTGCCTACGGTACCTTCGGTATTGATGACAAGAGCGGCATGGTGGCGATGTTTGCCGGCGCCGCGCCTGATCTGCTCGGCAAGCAACAGGGCAGCTGGCAGCTTGATCCGGTGAATGATCTGCTGAATGTTAACTACCGCACCGGTGCGGTTAATCAATCCATGCCGGATGGCACTCAGGTCAGCGTTAAACCTCTTACGCTGACCGCGGTTGCCGGTGCAGCGAACAAGGGCAAAACCCGGGTCAATATGAGCATTCCGGATATTGCGCTGGAAAGCCCGATGGGCAAAGGCTCGCTGAAAGGCTTCGATCTGCTGGTCCGCAGCCACGAAGTGAAAGGCGAGACGTTTGTTGATCATGTGCGCTACAAAATCGGCCAGGTGAGTGTGGATTCTCCGTTCATTACCTTTATGCTGCGTGATTTTGCCATGGAAAGCGGCCAGATCATTGACCGTAATGAGCTGGCCTCGCTGATGACCATTAATTTCAGCGCACTGAATGTGAACTCCAGCGACAAAGACCTGAGTGTTGAGCCAACCCGCCTGTCACTGTTTGTGAATGGCATTAACTGGCCGGCACTGGAACAGGCCACCAAAGAGATCAATGATCTGTCGTCTGATCCGGCCCTGGCCGATGAAGGGCAGATTCTGAGTGCCGCCATTGAAGCCTGGTCACGGGTTGCGGCCGAAGGTCTGACAATCAAGCTGGAAACACTGGAAAGCCGTTTTATCCTCAATGATCTGGGACCTGCGGGTATGGGTGCATCCGGCGATGTACTGCTGAGTGGCGGCGCGTTACTTGAACCGGGTATGGCAGAAACCCTGATGTACGACTGGCCTCAGCGTATCAGTGCTGATCTGATGATTGATGGCAGTCGCAGCCTGATGCAAAGCCCGCTGGCGGAGCATGTTGTGTCTCTGATTGATGCCGGTTACATCGCGCAAAGCAGCGACCGCCTGCAGACTCACATCCGCTACGTTGACGGCATGGTCACTGCCAACGATCTGCCTTTGGATGGCATGCTGGCGACAGGTATGTAACACAAAGCATTCCGGAACAGATTAAGCGGAAAAGAAAAGCCGGGCACTTGCCCGGCTTTTTGTTTCGCTCTGACCCGTCCTGAAATAAGTTGACACCCAGGAGACTTATTTATGGGATCAGCTATCCAATCAGGTAAAAAGCGCACTCAGCGTGACTATTCACTCGCCTTTAAATTATCGGTTGTAGACCAGGTAGAAAAAGGCGAAATGACCTACAAACAAGCTCAGGCTTATTACGGCATACAAGGCAGGAGCACCGTTCTCGTCTGGCTCCGGAAACATGGTACGCTCAACTGGAACCTACCTTCAGAGCGCGATATGAAAAAAGAGACACCGGAACAAAAGATCAAACGCCTGGAGCGAGAGCTTCAGGAGAAAGATGACTATGCCTATCTGCTGGAAGAAACGATCAAGAAGGTCGATGAGATCAAGGGAACCTCATTCCGAAAAAAGTTCTTAGATTCGTTGCCAGAGCATCTCAGGCCAAAGGACGAATAAGTCTGGCCAGAAGCTGTCGCCTGCTGGGTATATCCCGGCAGGCTATTTATCAGAAAGAACAGCGGGATAAGGCGAGAAATCAGGTACTGGAACCGTTGGTTGATCGGGTGAAAACCTGGCGTCGCTCATTACCGAAAGTTGGTACGCGTAAGCTTCATCACCTGCTTCAGGATGATCTGAAACGCTGGGATATCAAGCTTGGCAGAGATCGACTCTTCGACCTGCTTCGTCAGCACCACCTGTTGGTCTATCCACGTCGGCAATACCGGAAAACAACGCACAGTAAGCACTGGATGCGGAAATCGCCGAATATCTATCAACAACTCACGATCACGGAACCAGAGCAGGCCTTCGTGAGTGATATCACTTACCTGGAAAGTGCTGAGGGAATCCATTATCTGTCGTTGGTGACGGATGCAGGATCGAGAAAGATTATGGGGTACCATCTGAGTGACGATATGAAAGCTGAATCGGTTAGTCAGGCTCTGAGAGAGGCTATATCAAACCGACTGACAGACAAGCCGCTTATTCATCATTCAGACAGAGGGTTGCAGTACTGCTCGGCCCATTACCGTGAAATACTGGATAGCAACGGTATCGCCTCCTCAATG
>NZ_DJIO01000091.1:0-4716 GCF_002433655.1 Thalassolituus sp. UBA6592
GGTTGGGAGAGATGGTATCTACGGGATACAAAATAATTTGTCTTGTCTCACACTCCTGTGTGGTAATACCGACGAGTCTTAAAATAACTCCTGTTTAAAGAACGGCATCGCGGAGGCGGTTTCACCGGCATCGGGCGGCGTAGGTTTTTGACGCCAGTCAGACCGGAGTAAAGCGCAGCCCTGCCCGAAATTTCTCTACTCATTCAGGTTTCTTTAAAAGTAATTTCGGGCGAATTGCTGCGCGATCCGGGATGACAAGGAGAAAACCGTTAAACGACGGACGCGCCGGAAAGCAGGGGTGTGGGGAGAAGTTCCCCACGTTGGGGCGCAGGGCCTGAAGACGTGCTCCTGCACTTCAGGCATTTCCGCCATCCATGGCGGTCAGGCGAGCCCCGCAGAGGCAAATCAAATTAAAACAAAATCTACCCAGCGCAGCTGGCCACCATGTAACACATCAGCATTCCCACGCAGTCGCATTGGAACGCGAAAAATGGCTTATTGTCGGCGTAGGGTGGGCTCCGCCCACCATTAAACGAAGAGCCTGCGCTTAATGCGCCTGCTCCCAGTTGTCACCAATCCCTGCGTCCACTTCCAGCGGCACTTTTAATTCCGCTGCGGCTTCCATCTGTGCTTTCAGTTCAGCAGCAAATTTTTCTGCCTGATCTTCTTTCACTTCCAGAATTAATTCATCGTGTACCTGCATTAACATGCGGGCATCAAAGCTGCTGTCAGGCAGCCAGTTATATACGCGGATCATGGCGCGTTTGATGATGTCAGCGGCACTGCCCTGCATCGGCGCGTTGATCGCGGTACGTTCAGCATGCTGGCGGCGAGGTGCATTTTTGCTGCGGATTTCCGGCAGGTATAAGCGGCGGCCAAAGATGGTTTCAACGAAGCCGTTTTCTTTTGCCTGTTCGCGGGTGTTGTCCATATATTCGCGCACGCCCGGGTAACGCTGGAAATACAGGTTAACGTATTCCTGCGCTTCGCCACGGCCAACGCCAATCTGTTTGGCCAGACCAAAAGCTGACATGCCGTATATCAAACCGAAGTTAATGGCTTTCGCGGCACGGCGCTGATTGTCGGTCACATCCGCTTCAGCGGCTTCAAATACTTCGGCTGCTGTTGCACGGTGCACGTCGCGACCTTGCGCGAAGGCATCGAGCAGGCCTTTGTCGCCGGATAAGTGCGCCATAATGCGCAGTTCAATCTGACTGTAGTCGGCAGCTACCAGTTTATAGCCTTCAGGGGCAATAAACGCCTGACGGATTTTTCGTCCTTCTTCAGAGCGTACCGGAATATTCTGCAGGTTCGGATCGGTGGACGACAGGCGTCCGGTAGCGGCCACCGCCTGATGATAGGAGGTGTGTACACGCCCGGTATCGCTGGCAATCATCAGTGGCAGTTTATCGGTATAAGTACTTTTCAGTTTGGCCAGACCACGGTTTTCAAGAATTAAGCGTGGCAGGTCGTAGCCGTCGTCGGCCAGCTCCTGCAGCACTTCTTCCGCGGTAGATGGCGCGCCTTTCGGTGTTTTCTTTTTCACCGGCAGGTTCTGTTTTTCAAACAGAATTTCCGCCAGCTGTTTCGGCGAGCCTAAATTAAATACCTGACCGGCTTCGTTATGGGCTTCCTGCTCCAGTTCCTGCAGGCGCACATCAATCTGCTGGCTTTGCTCGTGCAGTTTATCGGCGTCGATTAAGGCGCCGTTTTCTTCCATTTCGAACAGCACTGGCATGACCGGCATTTCGATGTTTTCAAAGACATCTTTTAAACGGCCAACTTTTTCCAGCTGTGGCCACAGGTGCTGATGCAGGCGCAGGGTAATATCCGCGTCCTCGGCAGCGTATGGCCCGGCAGTGTCGATAGCGATCTGGTTAAAGGTCAGCTGTTTGGCACCTTTACCGGCGATCTCTTCAAAAGAAATGGTTTTGTGGCCAAGGTATTTCAGCGACAGGCTGTCCATATCGTGGCGGGTGGCAACGGAATCGAGAATATAGGATTCCAGCATGGTGTCGTACTGCACGCCGCGCATATAAATGCCGTGATTGGCCAGCACGTGCATATCGTATTTCATATGCTGGCCGACTTTTTTATGCTCAGTGCTTTCCAGTATCGGTTTCAGCTGAGCCAGCACGTCTTCGCGGTTAAGCTGGGTTTTGCCTTCCGGCACGCAGACGTCGTCGTGGGCCAGGGGCACATAAGCGGCCTTACCGGCTTCGACAGAAAACGATAAACCAACGATGCGTGCTTCTTTGTAATTCAGCGATGTGGTTTCAGTATCGAAGGCGAACAGCTCTGCGGCTTTCAGTTTTTCCAGCCAGGCGTCGAGGTCAGCCTGCTCATAAACGATGGCGTATTCCACCTCGCCGTCAAAGGCTGGCGGCAGTTCGATATCTGCGCCGGGAACCGAACCATCATTGGCAACGGACGATGATTTATTGCTGTTGCCAGCAGGCGCATCGCCACTGAGTTCAGCGATCCAGGCTTTGAATTCCATATGGCGGAACAGATCGAGCAGCGTGTCTTTATCGGTGGCGCTGCTCTTTACGTCGCTCAGCCCGAATTCCAACTCAACATCGCACTTAATGGTAGCCAGTTCTTTCGATAAAAATGCCTGCTCTTTGTGCTCTTCCAGTTTGGCGGCCATGGTTTTGGCACCACGGAATTCCAGCTCTTTGACCTTATCCAGATTGGCGTAAATATCTTCCAGACTGCCAAGGCCAGCCACCAGACCAACGGCGGTTTTTTCGCCCACTTTAGGAACGCCCGGAATGTTATCGACCTTGTCACCCATTAACGCCAGATAGTCGATGATGTGCTCCGGCGGCACGCCGAATTTTTCTTTCACCCCATCAATGTCCATGGTGGTATCGGTCATGGTGTTGATCAGGGTAACGTGGCTGTTGACCAGCTGCGCCATGTCTTTATCGCCGGTGGAGACGACAACCGGCATATCATGATCAATGGCCTGGGCGGCCAGTGTGCCGATGACGTCATCTGCTTCTACACCTTCGACGATCAGCAGCGGCAGACCCATAGCGCGGATAATATTGTGGATAGGTTCAATCTGTTCGCGCAGTTCTTCCGGCATTGGCGGACGGTTGGCTTTGTATTCCGGGTAAACATCGTTGCGAAAGGTTTTGCCTTTGGCATCGAACACCACGATCAGCTGCGAGTCGGCAAAATCTTTCTGCAGCTTACGGATCATACTGATCACGCCCTTCACCGCGTTGGTGTGCAGACCTTTTGAGTTAGTCAGCAGCGGGATGGCGTGAAAGGCGCGGAACAGGTAGGAGGAACCATCTACCAGAACAATGGGTTTTGACATGTGTACATTCCTGAACTGGGGTTTCCGCCGGTGACGACGTACAATGGCGGAACTGAATTCTTAATCTGAGGCGAGTTTAACATGAAGCCACAACAACTTCTGAAAGGCCTGCTGGCTTCCGCTGTTATGGCCATCAGCCTGCTGGTGCCGCTTGCTGCTCAGGCGGCGGATCCGGCCGAGACCATCACCATCCGCAACGATGGCGACAACACCTATTACGAATTCCGCGTCAACGGCGAGATCAGTGAAATCAAAGTGGTGCCGAAAGTGGGCCCTGAGTACTACCTGATTCCGTCGCAGCAGGAAGACGGCGAATTCGTGCGTAAAGATAACCCTAATATGCGCGTACCTAAGTGGGTGATCTTCCGCTGGTAAGCCCGCTTTGCCGCGTGGTCAGGCAACGACAGGGCGGAATCGTCCGCTTCGCTTGCCTGATTGCGACAACTGAGCAGCCTGCGGCTGTTCAGCTTCGGACGATGCGTCTAACATCCCGTATTTAAAGAAGTTTCCGGAACACCCCATGTCGGTATATACCAGCCTGAACCATCAGGAAGTTGCAGAATTTATCGCCCAGTTCGATCTGGGTACCTTTATTTCGCACAAAGGCATCGCTGCCGGCATTGAGAACACCAACTACTTCGTCACCACGTCCACCGGTGAGTATGTACTCACACTGTTCGAGCATCACTACACCGATGAGGTGCGTGACTTCGTGCGTCTGGCGCGCCATCTGGGCCGCCGCGGACTGAACGTGCCGGCCCCGCTGGTCGATCACAGTGATGTCTGGCTGCACAACCTGAAAAACAAACCCGCGATTCTCTGCCAGCGTCTGCCCGGTGAGCATATTGCTGACCCGCAGCCGGCGCACTGTTTCGCTATTGGCAAAGCACTGGCAGAAATGCATCTGGCGGCGGATGATCTGCATCCGCGCCGCGCCGACACCCGTGGTTTCGACTGGTGGATTAACATCAGCCCTGAGCTGAAATCCGACCTCAGTGCGCAGGAACAGGCGGTGCTGGATGAAGAGCTGGTGTATCAGCAGGCTCATCGTGAACAGTGGCTGACCCTGCCGCAGGGCTGGATTCATGGCGACCTGTTCCACGACAACGCGCTGTTCGATACCTCAGCCGAGCAGCCCGCTGCCAGCGCGATTCTCGATCTCTATAACGCCTGCGAAGGTACCTGGCTGTATGATCTGGCGATCATCGCCAACGACTGGTGCTGCGACAGCAGTGGTGAGTGGAAAGCCGGTTGTATCGAAGCTCTGCATCAGGGCTACAGCAGTGTCCGTGCGCTCAGCGATGCGGAACTGGCAAACTGGAATCTGGTGCTCAGAGGTGCGGCTCTGCGCTTCTGGCTTAGCCGTCTGCTGACCCGCCGTATTC
>NZ_DJIO01000091.1:5016-49934 GCF_002433655.1 Thalassolituus sp. UBA6592
GCTTAGCCGTCTGCTGCCCCGCCGTATTCAGCAGCAGACCGGTGGCGAAATGGCGCTGCAGAAAGATCCGGCGGAGTTTATGAATAAGCTGCTGGTGCGTCGTTCAGCAGAGCACTGAGACTGGCCTGCAGCTCGCGCGCGCTCCACATTCCCTGGGCGCCATACCATAGCGCCGTCAGATACTGCATCTGGCGGTTAGCCTGCTGCCAGCTCTGATCCCAACCTTTATTCTTTTTGCCCGCAATCACTTCCTGCAGCAGATGCTGTTGCTCTTGAGCATTCACATTGGCCGCCTGCAGCAGCGCAGCAATATCCCACAACGGATGCCCAAGTGCGGCGTACTCCCAATCGAGCAGTGTCAGTGTGCCATCCTGTTCAATCCAGTTAGCCGGCAGCGGGTCCATGTGGCACAGGCACAGACGTTCATCGGGCATCACGCTCATGGCCTGTTGCAGTCTGGCGCGCATATTCAGTATCTGATGTGAGATGCCCTGGGCGGCGAGCATATTCCAGTAGTAACTGGCTTTGTCGGTGATGCTCAGGCGCGGTACAGCATGTTGTATATCAGCGGGCAGCGTCAGCTGATGCAGGGCGTGCAGTTGCTGCAGCATCTGTTTCAGTACCGGTGGCGTTAAATCCTGCGAGCGCAGGGTACGGCCATGAATATAGGGGCGGATCCAGTAATGCTTTTCTGCTGAACGGAATAACACCGGCGGCGTCAGCTGCAGATCGGCGGCCATCTGGTGAATGGCGAATTCTGCGTTGCGGTTAATATCCAGCGCGGCGGAGTTGCGTCCTTCGACGCGCAGCACATAGTCCGCTCCGTTCAGCGTTAACAGAAAGCAGTGATTGGTCAGGCCGCCCGGTAACGAGCGCACCTGATTGGCCGCCGGTGCCGAGGTACTCAGTCCCCACAGTGGCCAGTCGGCCAGAATATGATCGATCAAGGAAGTTTTTCACCCACCTGCCAGGCCGCCGGAGTGGCCAGCTTTTCACCGGAATCTTCTGCGCTCTGCTGACTGCGGTATTGCGGCAGCCAGCGGAACCAGCCAATGACGACCAGAATGACGTACAGCACCATCAGCGCCGAGGTTAAATACAGCTCTTTATTGAAGTAAAGAACGCCGGCGATGGTATCGATAACAATCCAGTAGAGCCAGTTTTCCAGTACCTTTTTCGCCACCATATAGGTGGTGACCACAGCGCCCCAGGTGGTGAAGGAATCCCAGTAAGGGTAAGCTGCAGAGGTATAGTTGCTGAGCAACCAGCCGCTGATCAGGCTGGCGAGAATCACCACCGCAATCACCACCGCATGTTTTGGCAGCGACCACACACTGATCGGCAACTCGGGTTTGCTGACACCACTGCGCCATTGCCACCAACCGTACACTGCCATGATCAGGTAGTAGACGTTGAGGGCGGAATCCATCACCAGGCTGACATCCCAGAACAGCCAGATAAAAATGGCGGTGCTGAAAAAGGCCGCGTACCAGCACAGAATATTCTGCTTCATGGCCAGCAGCAGGTAGGCAACGCCCAGCGCCACAGCAATGATTTCCCAGAGGCTCATAGCCGCTGCGGCCTGTTCTATGCCGGTTAAAATTGTGTCCATATCGGGTTACCTGTTGATGCGATTGCGGTGGGCAAGCCCACCCTACGAACCTTCGCTCTGCGAAATGAGCTCAGCTTGCAACAAGAGCTCAGTCTGCGAGAGTCATGGTGGGCAAGCCCACCCTACGACCCTGGCGTGCGAAAATCAGCCGTGGGGTTTCAGTGCCGGGTCGAGATTGCGGCCGATGTATTTCACCACGAAAATGGATTTACCAAATTCTTCCCAGCTGTTTTTAATTTCGGTTTTTAAGGTATCCATCACCAGATCGTAGTCGCCAAAAATCTGGGTGCTCATGGTGTTACCGACAACGGTTAAACCTTCGACGTTATTCAGGCGGTCGATAAAGCCTTTGATGTAGGGAATGTAATCATCGGCTAATGGGTATTTGCTGATTTCTGCTGAAATTTCCATGGTTTGTATCTCCGGGTTTGCCGGGCAGATATTGGTTGCCCGGCTGTAAAATTCTGGTGCGCGGTGCGCACCCTACGAGTTATTTCGGATGAGCAAGATGCGTCCAGCGTTTAAATTGTGGTGCGCGGAGCGCACCCTACGTGTTTAAAACGCGTATTTTGCTTCCGCCATTACTGTGCGTGGTTCGCCCAGCTGTACGTATCTGTGTTCGGTATAGCCATCACGCGGGTCGTTACCAAAACCACCAAAGCCGCGGGTTTCCACATCTTTATCGGTCAGGTTGCGGCCGCTCAGGGCCAGCTCCAGCTGATTCAGTTTGTAGGCCATGCGGGCGTGCCACAGCACGTAGGATTTTGATTGCTCGTCGTGGCTGTCAGAAAAATAGAAGCTGTCTTTGGCTTCGCTTTCCACCCGCAGTGACAGACGGCTGGTGAGGTCATAACTGACGGCGGTGGCCAGACTGTACTCAGGCGCATGAGACTGAGCGCGGCCGTCTTTATTGAATTCACCATCGCTGGTGTCGTAGTGGTAATCAACGAATTCGGTCTGCAGCCAGCCGTAGCTGAAGGCCCAGTTCAGACGGTCGCTGAGATCCCAGCTGCTTTCCAGTTCCAGACCGTAGTTACGGCCTTCGGCGGCGTTAGCCAGATAATCCTGGAAGGTGATGCTGTTGTCGTCATTCTGAATGGCGTAAGAGCTTTTCACCTGCTGGTCTTTACGCTGGATATAAAACGCTGCGACACGGGTGTGCAGGCTGTTGCTCAGCAGCGATGACTTCAGCCCCAGTTCCAGCGTGTTATTAAACTCGGTATCAAAGCTGCGGTTGTCTTCGGAAATATCCGGGTCGGTGTTGATGCCCCCGGCTTTGTAACCGCGCGCCAACGACAGATACGCCAGATGATCGTTGGCCAGCAGACCTTCCAGCACCACTTTGCCGCCGTACAGCGTTTCGTTGGTATCGTCGTCGATGCCGGCGTTATCTTTAAAATCATTCTTCCATTGCTCAGCGCGCAGACCGTAGGTCAGGCTCCACGACGGCGAGAACCAGGTTTTCAGTTCGCCATAAACAGAAGACGATGTGATATCCAGTTCGCTGCGGTACTGACCAGCGTTGTAGGTGTAATTGCGCTTCATATCTTCGCCGCGGGTCATGCTGTAAACACCGATAACCCAGTCGGTGGTGTCGGCGAAAATACGCCCGTCGACCCCGGACAACAGACGCAGATCGACGCTGTTGCGGTCAAAATCACGCAGGTATTGGTCGAAGGATGAATACTCATCCGGGTGCATGCCCACATAAGCCCAGTCTTCGTCGTAGCTGTATTCGGCGCTGCTGTTGCTGGCGCTTATGGTACTTTCAAAACGCAGGGCGGAATTAATATCCTGATTCCACGCCAGCGAGAACGCGCTGGTGTCCTGGCTGTCTTTGCCCGGCTCGTCGGACAGCGTGTGGCGGCTGTTGTCAAAAGTGAAGGCGTCGTAGCCGTTGTCGATATCGGCATACAGCATGGTCAGCGTTACATCGCCACTGGCATTCGGCTGCCAGCTGAATTTGGCGCGGGCGATTTTCTCATCGTAATTCTGGGTGTCGTCTTTATTGAGGAAATCGTTTTCCATATAGCCGTCGGATTCAAAGCCGTGCACCGCAATGCGCGCCTGCAGCGAATCACTGAGGCTGCCGGATACGGCACCGCCCAGGCCGTAAGAGGCATAGTTACCGGCTTTGGCGGCGACATAACCGCTGACGTCTTTGGTCGGCGCAGCACTGGTGATGTTGATCATGCCGGCCAGGGCATTGGCACCAAAACGGGTGCCCTGCGGGCCGCGCAGAATTTCTACCTGTTGTACGTCGAATAAGGTGGCTGCGGCACCTAAACCTGTCATGTCGATGCCGTCGATCAGTACGCCCACCGACGGATTAACCGGGTCAACAAACTGGCTGCGTTCACCGATACCGCGGATCTGGAAATAACGGCCACGGGCGGCACCGGAAGCGAAATTAACGTTGGGAGCGAAGCTCAGCACCTGCTCCAGATGTTCGGCGGAGCGCGCTTCCATTTGTGCCTGACCAACCACAGTCACGGCTTCAGGAATCTGCTGCACATCGGTGTTGCGGAAATCCGCGGTGACGGTCTGGGTGTCGAGGGCTGCTTCGTCAGCGTGAAGCGAAAGCGACAGGGGCGCTGCGAGGCACAGCAGGGATAAAGCGTTGTGTTTCATCAGGGTCGTTCCTTAGATAGAGCATTAAGAAAAGACCCGGCTACTTGCGTAGGGACGGCGCAGAGCCGTCTCTCGATTGTGATGCGGTTTAAGATAAGCCTCAGGTGTTATCAAACTGATGTACATGACAGCATCAGCCTTGATAAGGCATATACATGCCTGACCACCTGAACAAACCGCCCCCATTCCTACGCCGGTACTAACCGGATCAGGTTCTAGGGGTTCGCCATTTACTGCATCAGCTATTTTCACAACTGAGTGCAGCAAACTGCCCGGCATCTCAGGCGCTGTCAGACTTTGCAGCAGCGCCACCCCCTGGGACGGGGCCGATTATACCGAAAATGTCACTGATGCCCAGCGTCTGCTCCGCGCTGACTCACGATCCACTGTCAAAATGGCAGCTGCCCTTACACTTTTTTTCACTCAGCGCATCTTGAAAAGCGGCGTAAAAACACCAATTCTGGTGTCTGACGATTTATTCCCTATTTATGAACGAGGATTTGCGCATGCTGCGTATTGTGTTGTTTCTTGCCACTAACCTGGCGGTGATTTTTGTCGCCAGTATTACCCTGTCGCTGCTGGGTGTAGGCAGTTACCTGCAAAGCAGTGGCACAGGTCTGAATCTGGGCAACCTGCTGGTGTTCTGTCTGGTATTTGGTATGGCCGGCTCTGTGGTGTCGCTGCTGCTGTCCAAAACTATGGCCAAATGGGGCATGCGGGTACAGATCATTGATCAGCCGCAGAACTCAGGCGAGCAATGGCTGCTGAGCACGGTGAAAGAACTGTCGGATAAAGCCGGTATCGGTATGCCGGAAGTGGGTATCTTCTCCTCCCCTGCACCGAATGCCTTTGCCACCGGCTGGAACCGTAATAACGCGCTGGTGGCTGTGTCGACCGGCCTGCTGCAGCGCATGGATAAAGAACAGGTAAAAGCGGTACTTGGCCATGAGATCGGCCACGTAGCCAACGGCGATATGATTACCCTGGCGCTGATTCAGGGTGTGGTGAACGCCTTTGTGATGTTCTTCGCCCGCATCATCGGTAACTTTGTGGATAAAGCTGTATTCAAAAATGAAAACGGCCCGGGTATCGCCTTCTTCGTGACCACCATTATCGCCGAGATAGTGCTGGGTATTCTGGCCTCCACTATCGTTGCCTGGTTCAGCCGTCGCCGGGAATTCCGCGCCGACCAGGCCGGTGCCGATCTGGTGTCACCAACGGCGATGATCAGCGCGCTGGCTGCCCTGCAGCAGAGCTATGATCAGCCAAGTGAACTGAACGGTGAGCTGGTGGCGTTCGGTATCCGTGGTGAAGGTAAATTCGCGGCGCTGTTCTCCACTCACCCGCCGCTGGATGTGCGTATCAACGCCCTGCGTGAACGTTACGGTGCACGCTGATAGCTGATCCGCTTAAACAGCAGAAGCCGGGCACTGCCCGGCTTTTTTGTGCCCGCTGTTTGTGTCTGTCTGACTGTCGGTGGAAGCAGCTGCACTCAATACAGCCACCAGAATCAGTCTTCCCGGGCGTAAACATTCACCCGGTTTCTGCCCGCCTGCTTCGCCTGATAAAGGGCCTGGTCGGCCATGGCTGTCAGTTGATCTGGCTGCAGTCGCTCGTCTGCAATCAGACTGGTGACCCCCATGCTGATGGTGACCTTGTGCGTTTGTTGGTGAATCCGTATATCAAGGTCTGCGACCGCCTGGCGGATAACTTCCGCTTTTTGTCTGGCTTCGTCCTCACTCATCCCGGGCAGAATAATGGCAAATTCTTCACCGCCGTAACGTGCGGCGCAGTCTGTGTTCACCCGGGTATGGGCGCGGAAAACCTGCGCGACGCGGCGCAGACATTCATCTCCGGCGACATGGCCATGGCTATCGTTAAATTGTTTGAAGTGATCAATATCGGCAAGGATCAGGGCAAAGGGCGAGGTCTTAACCCGTGAGCGCGTGATTTCCTGCTGCAGAACAACATCAAAGCAGCGGCGGTTCTGCAATTCGGTGAGGGCGTCGGTCATGCTCAGCTGCTGCAGTTCATCATTGCTGTGCGACAGCTGTTTGGTCAGGTTTTCCAGGGCATCGGTACGCTCTCTGACTTTTTGTTCCAGCTCGCGGTTGGTACGTGACTGCAGCGCCAGCAGTTCCTGCTGAGCCCTGCCCCGCAGATAGCGTTCACGATTGATGCGTTGGGCCAGGGCTATCGAGATCAGAATCGCTTCCAGCAGAAAGCCCACGGTCTGGATATGTTGTGTGACAAAATTCTGCGGCACGACGCTCATAATCATCAGCATCAGAATGATGGTGCTGCCGATCAGAAAGAACCAGGCAACGGCAAAGGTAATGGCAATTCGGTCCCCCTGCAGCGCCAGCCGGATGGTAATGGCGAGCGCAAAAAATGAGGTCAGTAATGCACAGACATTGGTGATCTCAGGGGACCAGGCCATACCTGTCAGATGGGCGATAATCTCAATCAGCCAATAGCCGCCGGTCAGCACAGCGAGATACAGCATCCAGCGTTCACGTTGCCAGAGACGCAGGAAGCTGGTGATAAAAACACTGGCTGAAAAGAATACGATGGCGGCGAACAGCGCATAAGCAGAGTGTTGCAGCCAGGCAGAGTCAGACCAGAGCAATTGTTTGCCAATACCGGTGGCGGCAAGAATGTAGCCGAAGGTGGTGGCCAGGTAGATGCAGTAAAGCAGGTAGTTGCGGTCGCGGATAAAAATCCACAGGAACAGGTTATAAAACAGCATGGCCAGTAAGGCGCCGAAGAACACACCGTACAGCGAGTAATAGCCCAGCTTATAGCGCTCGAAGGCTTCGTCCTGCCAAAGATAAATGGGCAACAGATACATGTGGTGAGTAGATATCCGCAACAGCACTTCCGTGGTCTGCTCTGCTCTGGCTTCGACAGGAAACAAAAAAGCCGGCGCATTCAGACTGACACCATTCGCTGCCGGGCCAGAGGAAGAGACAGAAGGCGCTGAAACCGCACCCCCTGACTGCGACGGGCTGGCATAGGCCTGATTATCACGCTGATACAGCTGCACCTGATCCAGATTGACCCACTGAATTTCCAGTAAACGCTGCATATTCTGTTGAGTCGGGTTATGCAGCCGGATTCTGACCCACGCAGCGTCGTCACTGACCGCCGGATCCAGCAGCAGGCTTGTGGCGGTTTGCCAGGGCAGCTCACTGCCTGACGCGAACACAGCTTCGGCTGATAAATCCTGATAACCAAACAGATAGTCCATCTGCTCCGGTGCAACGCGGTGATAGGCGTTGCCACCATTGAGCAAAATCGCAGCGGCAGCGGCGGGCACTGATAGCAACGAAAGCATCAGCACTAGCAGAAAGCTCAGAGGTGTTGCCGACCTTTGCATTCCGGTGTCCCTGGTTGGC
This sequence comes from Thalassolituus sp. UBA6592, assembly GCF_002433655.1. NCBI lineage: Bacteria > Pseudomonadati > Pseudomonadota > Gammaproteobacteria > Oceanospirillales > Oceanospirillaceae > Thalassolituus > Thalassolituus sp. UBA6592. Next base: position 12,658 of record NZ_DJIO01000091.1, read on the forward strand.
AGTGAAACAGAGGGTCATGAGGATTGCGTACTACGGAATCACGGCCTCATCTTCAGTGTAACCCTGTCTGAGGCTTCCGGCAGACTTTCCTGCCGGGGAATATAAATCGGCAGCAATGTCGATGACTTGAATCGTATGTGGAATGTGTATGTTGAAGGTCGAATGGGGAAAGTTGACTACTCCAGTTGCCAGTTGCCAGTTGCCAGTTGCCAGTTGCCAGCTGCGCTGGGCAAGGTTGGCGTCTCGTTCCCACGCTCCTGCGTGGGAATGCAAATCACCCGGAGCTTTGTATAGCGTCAGCTGCCTTTGGTTACCAGTATTCCTTGCAAGTAACGCAGAGTAGGGTGGGCTCGGCCCACCAATGAATTGGTTGGTCGGTTGCCAGCTGTGTCGGGCTGTTTTGCGCTTTACTCCGATCTGACTGGCGTCAAAAACCTATGCCGCCCGAAGCCTGAGCCGGTCAGTGAGTTGCCGGTAACTGGTACTGGCCGCGCAACGCAAGCCTGATTTCGATCGGCGATGAAGAAGTGTTATTAAAGTACCAGCCATGGGTACCGGCGAACGGCGCGGTAAAACTGCCCTTCATATTGTCTGCGGTGGCCACCGTATAGCTCTCGAAATATCCAGTGGTGTCCCCGGCGGGTTCGCCGTGCAGGTCTACATACACGGGTGCTCCATAGGCTACCCACTCGTAATTCAGCTTATCGTACTGTTGCATCAGCACTTTAAACTCGCGGTCTTCACCGGCAGCCAGGGACAGGGTAATCAGCTGCTGGCCGCTGCTTTGTTGTGTGCCGGAATCTGTGTCGCTGGTGGATGACACAGCAGAGTTCTGCGTTTCCTGAGCAAGGGCTGTCAGTCCCATTTTTTCGCCCAGCCCTGTGGGATCAAGGTTGTACTCCGCCGGCAGGATAAACAGCACAATGATCACACCGGCCAGCAATGAAGCAAGGATACTGGTACGCAACAGGGAGGCTGTAGTCAGATGCAGGGTCTGTGATGACATAAATTACTTCCTCAGGAATACAGGATATAGCCAGTAAGCTGATATGCCGTGAGCATCAGCCCGGCACTGATCAGCAGCGTGTTGGTACTGACTGCCAGCGGCATAAACAGGCGCGTACTGCGCAGCAGATTGATGACACCCAGAATCACCAGCAATGCCAGCAGCTGACCCAGCTCCACACCCAAATTAAACGCCAGCAGATTGGGCAGCAGACCGTCATCCGGCAGCTGAAACTCCTGCAGCTTGGTGGCCAGGCCAAAGCCGTGAAACAGCCCGAAGATCAGCACAGCTAAACGGGTATCCGGCTGGTGGCCGAACAGGCGCTGAAAGCCACCGAGATTATCAAAGCCCTTGTACACCACCGACAGACTGATAATGGCGTCGATCAGATAAGCGTTTACCTGAATATTACTGAGCACACCCAACAGCAGGGTAAGGCTGTGGCCAAGCGTAAACATACTGACGTACAGCAGTACCTCGCGGCGGCGGAAAATAAAGAACAACACACCCAGCAGAAACAACAGATGATCGTAACCCGTGATCATGTGTTTGGCGCCGATGTAGATAAAAGGCATCAGCTGCATGCCGCTGTTCTGCTGCAGAAACGCCCGGGTATTGTCATCAACGCCATGGGCGAGAACAGTGCCGGTGGCCAGTAGTAGTGCGGCCAGCAGAGCGGGCATGATGATCAGCGTCAGCAGTCTGGTTAGGGGATGCAGTGGTATCAGCATAAGCAGGGATTGGTCTTTGGGTTATCTGAGAACCATAGCAGGCGGGCGTGGATTGGGTAGCGGCTTTAGGGTGGAGATGGAGGGGTACTTTGGTGTTATGGGTCTGAGGCCAGCTGCGCTGGGCAGGACTTTGCTCTGAAGGCCGGATTATCGCCTGGTTAACTGGCGCCACTCGAAGCCGGGGAAAACCGAGTCCGCAAAGCCGATTTTCAGAGCTTGCTGACATGGGCGTTTCACCTGCGCTCTGATGATTTCTTGCACGTTTACAGACGAAAAGAACAAAACGCGCATGCGCGTTTTGACACAGGCTTTGAATAAAAATGACGGGTAATCAATAGCTTACTGGTTGTTACCGGGTTGATAGTGCGCAACGGGGTTCAATGCTGCGGTATGTAAACGCGCACGCGTGTTTATACTCCTGATTGAAATGTTAACAATCAGACTTCTGCGAGATTAAACAATAGGTTAGAGTGAAAGTAGGGAAGAAAGGCATAGCGTCAAAACGCGCATGCGCACGAATAAACTGTTATGTGTGAAAAGTACTGAGGACGCATCATGAAAGGTAGTTGTCTCTGCGGCGAAATAGAATATGAAGTTAGTGAACTAGATTCACCGATTCAGCATTGTTCTTGTAATACGTGCAGAAAAGCACATGCTGCAGCGTTCAATACGGCATCGGGAGTTCAAAGTAGCAATTTTCGATGGTTAAAAGGAGAATCGCTGCTTTCTAAATTTGAATCGTCGCCAGGAAAAATAAGGTATTTTTGTTCAAAGTGTGGAACTCACTTGATTAAAGAAAAGAAGGGAAGTTCAGTTCTAGTCTTGAGGGTAGCAACTCTTGATGAAGACCCTGGTAAAATACCGGAATTCAGAATTTGGTCTTCACATGAAGTTCCTTGGTTAAACTACACCTCAGCAATACCTACTTACGATGAGTGGGAACCAGGGAGATGAAATCACATAACAAGGCGTTCAATGATCGCCCAACAAGTTGGGCTGGACAGTCACTACTGCGGCCTTTTTGGTGTATGTCGCTTCGCGCCAGTTTACACCAAAAATTCCTCCGCAGTGCCTGCCCATTAACGCGGCGTTAGGTGAATCAGTGAATCGAGCCATTACCATAATTTTATCTATCGTATTGTTGGCTTGTGCCGCTGTGCATTGGTATCTCGGCGGTCTATTAGTACAAGCCGAGAATCGAGTCATCTATAGTAACGAGCTTTTAAGCAGCGGCGGAGATAGCAGTTTTGCTGTCCTGCTCGGCCTATCTGCATTTGTTGTGAGTTTGCTTGGCGGCTTATTGGGTAAAAAGCTCTTCCTGTCGTCAATCTTGGCTTTAGTGTTTTTCGACTTTATGCTTTTTCTGGCTAACTTAGATGTGTCGCTAACCGAGTCTGTACTACTCGGAGACCACACATTATTGGTGGCATTCATATTTGCGTATTTGCTAGCCGTGTTTCACCTAACAAGTCAATTAACTACGCGCCTTCGGCGCCGGACGCAGCAAAGCTGCGCCGGTTATTGAGGCGTTAGAAGCAAATAGGATCGCGAATAGACATGGAGATGGTTGCAAAAGTATTGGACGTTTGGAATGCGTCACTGTGCCCAAAAATTGAGCTTGGCGGGCTTTACAGTAGGAATCCCACAGCCCACAAATGGAAAGCTACTTATCGAGCAATAGTGCTAAGGGAACTCACGTTCTGGCGTGTAACTGATCTACTCAATCAAATGGTTGTGCTTTCGAAGGCGGGCCATGTCTTAGGGGCAAGAATCCTACTTCGCAGTACGATTGAAACCACCGGCATACTCATTTACCTGAATCAGAAAATGCAGCTGGTCATTGAGGGCGTTGAAACTTTCAACGATTTCTCAGCACTTACAACGCAGTTAATGCTTGGGTCAAAAAACGAAAGCACCAGCCACGTAGCTATCAACGTCACGCATACAATCCTTCAAAAATGGTGCGAGAAGAAATATCCCGGAATATTTGCCATCTATACCGAACTCTGCGAAAGCGCCCATCCCAACTTTGAAGGTGTTTGCTTTGGCTACTCCCGCGTGAACGAGGAAGAGTATGAAACGGTATTCGAAAACAGATGACATGAACTGCATGGTGAAGGCTTGGAAGCCTTAACTATAGAGTTCTTGAAGGTATTTGAAGAAGAGTACAACAATGTGTGGCCAGCGGAGTTCGAGAGCCTCGAAAACTGGATTGTAAAAAATGATGAAAAGCTTGAAGCAGAGAAAGGCATCTAACAAGCGCATATTGATCAGCCGCTACGCGGCTTTGGACCTCCTTTCAGTCGGCCCCAAATGCGGGCGTTATGCATAAACACGGAGTACAAAAGTAGATGTATAGAAGAGGCAGGGAAAACACTTTGTTTTGGGATGGCGATTTAAGCGCAACCTTAGATAATCACGCCAAATCAGCCAAAGATAAAGTTGACGCTATCCATCAAGACCAATTTTTAGCGACTCCAATCGATGATCTGGTTGCCCACATTGTAAATGACTTATATGTCACCCCATTAGAACTCTATGAAGATAGAGCAGAAATGGATCAGCAAGAAGTCAGAGTAGATGTAAGCCATAATCGCAACCGAAACCCTTTCGGTGATAGTGGTCCAATAATGATTCCGGGAATTAAAGTTACCATATCAATCCCATATACGGGTGACCCTTCACTGTGGAAGTTAAAGCCAAACCAGTGGAGATCGACTATTCCACATGGGGATATTCGCTTGCCCAATAGGGATGGTGTTGGCTATCTGGATATTGTCATTCAGCAACCAGCCGATGACCCTCAACAACAAATAAAAGCACACCTTGATGACGTCCTTGATGGAGTTAGATTCTATATCAATAGCCAATCGTCACAGATTGAAGGGCATAACCAAGCACTTGAGGTAAATGTTAGAAGGCTCGTAGAAGCTAGGAGAGAGAGACTAAACAAGCATGACGGTCTTGCTGACTTTCTTAATATCTCAATGAAAAGGAACAATTCTGCGCCTAGTTTCAAACCTATCGATATTAAAAAGAAATTAGTGAAGCCTTTACCTCCGCCACCTCAATCTGGCTATGCGGCAGAGCCTGGTATAACAGTGGAGGATTATGAGCATATACTCTCAGTTATCCGGCATGAAGGTGCGACCTTTGAGGCTACACCAAAAACTTATGCCGTTCACGACGAAGAAGAACTTCGGGACATCATTCTTGCGCATCTGAATGGGCATTATAAAGGCGCAGCCTCTGGCGAAGCTTTCAGGAAGTTAGGCAAAACAGATATAAAAATTGAGAGCGATAATAGAGCGGCATTTATCGCTGAATGTAAAGTATGGCGAGGTGCTTCCGAACTTAGCAAGGCTATAGACCAACTACTTGGATACCTTACATGGCGAGATTGCAAAGCCTCAGTGATTATATTCAATAAACATAACAAGAAATTCACCGAGCTACTGGAGAAAACTCCAGAAATATTGAAGTCTCATCCTCGCTTTAAAAAATACGTAAAAGATGTTGGTGAGGGAGAGTGGCACTTTGAGTTTATGTCTAAAGACGACGATAGTCGCCTAATTCAATTACGTGTCTATGTATTTGATATCTACCATGATTCAAATGCATAACAAAGCCAGCCAGAGGGACTTCCGCACTGCGTGCTCCAGCCCCTGCTGGCGGCGTTATGCATCATAAGGAGCTACGATGAGTAGAACTATATTTTTCTTCGTGAAAGTATTTGATAAGAAAGAATATGCTGAAGATTTCATAAAAGGAAAGTTGTTCTCGAATCGGCTTTCTTTTTTTAGAAAATATGAAGAAGATGAATCAGCCAACCGAGGTGATAAGCACGAAGGTGTTGTTGGCTGGCATCAATCAGATCAAATACGCCTAAAAATCAATGGCAGAGTCATTACCGATCTTGCTGGTCCAGTAATGACTCAGATGAACTGGCATGATCACCTAAATGTTTTTTGTATTTATGCAGCTCATAGTGGTGAGTTTGAAGAAATTTCTGAAGAAACGATAGATGACTTCAAGAAGCAAATCTCTATCCCTGAAGAATGTAAGAATCTTGGCGAGTACGCCGTCATAGTCACCAATGTAACTAAATTTATTGAGCGAGTTAAAGCAGCAGTAAGATCCAACAATTATGAGCTTAATGCAGGGTTGGTTGAATATTATGATCCTACCAGATTCAATGGTTCTTTCTCAGAAGTGGAATCTATTTTTAGAAAGCGAGAAGAATATAAGCATCAAAAAGAATATAGATTTTCTTTTGATACAGGTATTGCAGGAACTGATCCTCTGATATTAAACATTGGTGACATTAGTGATATTACTATGCAGTGCAAAGTGTGCGAAATTAATGCACAGTTGGAAGTAAAACTTCCGAGTGATGAAAATGCATAACAAACGCAATCAAACGGATAAAATTTCCGCTACGCTCCAATTTTTCCGGTGTTGCGGGCGTTATGTTTTTGCATGGTCAGTAGTAGTCTTGAAGAAGGATTAAGGTATTGAACAGAGGTTACAAGGTATACGATTTTAAGATTATTTCAATGATGCCACCTGGAAAGTGGGCGGCAAGATTTGATGGGCATGAAGGGCTAGTGCCGATGGTCGGCTGGGCTTTGATTGAACGAAACAATTCTACTGAAATTAAAGGCATGATCGTTGCTGAGTACGGTCAAATACTCCCTTGTGACTGCTTTGAAAACTTTCTTTGCTATGAACCAACAGAAGTGCCAATTTCAGCAGTATAAACATAACAAGCGGCCGTTGAGGCCACTGAAAAACGTGGCGGGACGCGCAAAAAGCATGGCCCCAAGGCCGGGCGTTGTACTCAATGAGTAAAAGGAAACCAAAGAAATATGCATAACAACAGACAAGCCCTGGCTTTCGGCTCCGTCATTTTCCTGTTCATCGCATTTGTGATTATCATAGTATTGAGTTTGTGGCTATGGCCAAAATATAAGGTTTACAAGCAAGAGCTTAATGGTCAGGCTGCATTAAAAGAGGCTGAGTGGTCAAAGCAAATATTGATCGAAGAAGCGAAAGCGCGAGAGCAGGCTTCACTAATGCAAGCAAAGGCCAGAGTTACTCTAGCTCAGGCAGAGGGCGAAGCTCAGATCGTCAGAGCTAAGGCCGAGGGTGCTGCTGACATTGAACGGGCGAAAGCAACCGCTGAGGCAAATCGTATTATTGGTGAGTCCCTCAAGGATAATGAGGAGTACCTTAGATACATATGGATTAAGGGACTTCAGGATGGCTCAGGAGAACGAATTTATATTCCTACTGAAGCAGGTCTTCCCATTCTCGAAGCCGGAAAAGCTGGCAGTAGATGAGTACAACAAGCAAAGGCATGCTGGGACGGCCATGCCGCCTCTGCTTTTGGGAAGCCTAGCAAGACATCCATGTCAGTAATTTTTGAAAAACGGCTTTGCGGACTCGGTTTTCCCCGGCTTCGAGCGGCGCCTCCCAGCATAGCTGGCAACAGATTCATTGGTGGGCGGAGCCCACCCTACCCTGCGTTACTGGCCAGAAACACACAGCTGGCACCCGACTGGACGGCGGGCTGTGCCCACCATACCCCAGTCCTGCCAGGCTGATCACCCGATCAAACAAGCAAATAACCACCATCCACATTAATTGCTGCCCCTGTGGTATAGCTCGACGCAGCTGACGCCAGATACAGCACGGTACCTGCCATTTCTTCCGGCATGGCGACACGCTTCATCGGGATGTGCATCATCGCCATTTTCAGGATGGCATCGTTGCTGGTTAAAGTGCTGGCGAATTTGGTATCGGTCAGACCTGGCAGCAGTGCATTTACGCGAATACCCAGTTGCGCACATTCTTTGGCGAAGGTTTTGGTCATGCCGATGACGGCAGATTTGGTGATGGAGTAAATGCCCTGCATATCACCCGGTACCACACCGTTAACAGACGCGACGTTAACGATGGAACCGCCGCCATTTTTTTTCATTAATTTACCGCCGGCGATGGACATAAAAAAGTAACCACGGATATTCACGTCCACGGTTTTCTGGAAGGCGCTGAGGTCGGTATCCAGTACGTGGCCAAAGTATGGGTTGGCGGCGGCGTTATTAATCAGGATATCGAGTTTGCCGTGTTTTTCTTCGATGGTGTTAAAGCAGGCTTCGATCTGTTCCATTTCACCAATGTGGCAGGCCAGTGCTTCGGCACTGCCGCCGGCTTCTTTAATTTCATCGGCGACACGCTGACAGCCATCAATTTTACGGCTGGATACAATGACATGGGCACCGCTGGAAGCCAGCAGTTTGGCGATGGCTTCGCCGATACCACGGCTGGCACCGGTAACCAGTGCGACACGACCGGTCAGGTTAAAAAGTTCTGCTGGGTTTTTGCCTGGCGTTGTCATGGATGGGCTCCTGTTTGTTGTTATGCTGGTGCTGTTATGTTGATCTTATCGCTCAGCGATAGGTCAGAAAATGTTTTCCGGCTTCTGCCAGATGTTGTTGTTCGTTAAATGAGGCAAGGCTGAGTTTGCCACCGGAGCTGCTGTACAGCAGTTGCGTTATGCCACCGTTCAGCAGTGTCCAGTTAAGGTCGAAGGCTTTGCCATTACTCAGCTCAAGGCATTGCTGGGCAATGGCGGTTATCGGCCCGCCGGAGGTAAATACCACGGCATTTCTGCCGTTGGCCTGCTCCAGCAGCTGTTGCAGTGCCTCGCGTACGCGCGTGGTAAAGGCGCTCCAGGATTCGATATAGTCTGCGTCGTCAGCGCCGGCTGTCCAGCGTTCTACGGCTTTGGCAAACAGTTCCTGAAAGGCTTTGCGTTTATTCGGCTGTGCCATAATCCACGCGCCTAATACGGCCTTGTTTTTAAACTGCGGGTAAGCGCAAGCGATGACATCATCGGAATCGAATTCATTAAAGCCGGACATTTCGTGCACCGGGCCGTAACTTTTCCAGTACTTCTGCGCACCTTCCATGGTTTCCCGATGGCGCTGCATACTGCCATGAATCACCAGCTGCGCTTCGACCCCACGCATGGCCAGTGATTTACCCACCAGTTCACCCTGCATGTGACCTGTGTCAGACAGCTGGTCGTAATTGATTTTGCCGAAGCCTGCCTGTCCGTGGCGTACTAAATAAATACTCGCCACTTAACGCATACCTGATTGCCGGATGATTTTTTTGCAGCGCCAGTTCAGGTAGTGAACGAAAAACCAGAAGTGTTTAAACGCAGGGTTGTCTGTCTGCTTGTGGTGATAGCGGTAATAAATCTGCTGCACGATGACGGCCAGACGGAACAGACCGAATACTTCGTAAAATGGCCACAGGGATTTATCCAGCCCCATTTTATCGCAGTAATAGCTGACAATTTCTTCGCGCGTCAGCATGCCTCTCAGATGGCTGGGCTGGCGGCGGATGGACTGCATCAGTTTATCGTCATCGGATTGTACCCAGTAGGCCAGTGCGCCACCGAGGTCCATTAACGGATCGCCCAGTGTCGCCATTTCCCAGTCGAGGACGCCGATGATTTCTCCCGGGTTATCCGGGTTTAATACTACGTTATCCATACGGTAATCGTTGTGGATAATGCAGGTTTTTACGTCGGCTGGCATATTGGCCTGCAGCCATTTCATGGTCTTTTTAAAGCCGGGCACATTCCAGGTGCGGGATTTGGTGTAACGGCTGCTCCAGCCTTCGACCTGACGCTGCACATAGCCGGCCCCTTTGCCCAGATCATCCAGACCTGCTGCCTGATAATCCACCTGATGCAGGTCGATGAGTTTATCGAATACGGAAATGCACAGATCGCGTGCCTGTTGCTCCGACAGCTTCATGCCTTTCGGCAGGTTGCCACGGGGAATGATGCCGCGCATTCGTTCCATAATGTAAAAATCGCTGCCAACGACACTCTGGTCTTCGCAGAAAGCGATCATTTCCGGCACATAAGGGTAAACCGGCTTGAGGCGCGCCATGGTGTTGTATTCGCGCTTCATATCATGGGCACCGGCGGCTTTATGGCCCGCGGGCGGGCGGCGCAGAATCAGATCGTTGTGGGCGAAGCGGTCGGCGTATTTCAGGTGATAGGTCAGGTTGGATGCGCCGCCGGAAAATTGCTTTACCGCCGGCAGCTCATCACCGTAATCGTGACCTTCTTTTTTCAGCCAGTCATGCACCGCCTGCACATCGAAAGCATCGCTGTCGCGCAGTGCTTTGGCTTCATCAATAAACTGCTCGCTCATCTCAGGCCTTCCCGTTGCCCATCACACTCTGACTGTCGCCCGTGGCGAAAGACTTACGCTGCTGTTCGCGCTTCTTCAGGCCTTCGGCCATTTTCAGCATGCCTTTGTTGAACAGGAAGGGCACGTATTTTTTGAAAAAGTAAGCACGGCGGCCGGCAGGATGCGGATTGCAGATTTTCTCGTTTTTCAGCACCGCTTTATAAGCTGCTTCGGCGATGTCGTCAGCATCCAGAGCGGAGGCTTCAAATACTTTATCGACGAACTTGAGCATGTCCGGATCGGAGGTTTTCATGCCGTGATTAAGATTGGTGCGGAAGAAACCCGGGCACAGAGCGGTAACACCGATACCGTACGGCATCAGTTCAAAATGCATGGTTTCTGACAGCGCGACTACGGCGGCTTTGGTGGCGTTGTAGGAGGACATGGACGGCGCTTTCAGCAGGCCGGCCAGCGAGGCCACGTTGACGAAGGCGCCGTGACCCTGTTGTTTCATCATGGGGGTGAAGGTACGGCAGCCCAGTGCTACGCCTTTGAGGTTGATGTCGATGATCCAGTCCCACCAGGCCCAGTCACCGTCTTCGATACGGTCGCCGGTGGCAACGCCGGCATTATTGATCACGATGTCGATGCCGTTCCAGCGGCTGACGACTTCACGGTGCAGCTGGTTCCAGGCTTCTTCACTGCGTACGTCCAGCTCGTGAATCCAGCCTTTGCCGCCAGCGTTTTCGACCATGCTGAGGGTTTCTGCCGCGCCTTCCATGTTGATGTCAGCGATGCAGATATGGGCGCCTTCCCGGGCGTAACGCAGGGCCATGGCGCGACCGAGACCGCTGGCAGCACCTGTGATCAATACTTTTTTCATTATGAGTTCCTCAAATGCGAATGCAGCCTGATGGCTGCGATTATTATTGTGATTCATATGGCCCGTTAAGGGGCAAATGCGCCAGAAGTCGAAGCTCGTATCTGAGCCCGGGCCAGAGTTTGAGCCCGGGCCTGAGCAGATTCAGGTTCTGGCGCACTGGGCGCTTACTGCGCCATAAATTTCTTATATTTCATCATTTCGATCTTAGCGATCAGCTTGCGGTGCACTTCATCCGGACCGTCGGCCAGACGCAGGGCGCGGGCAGCGGTGAACAGACCAGTAAGCGGGAAGTCTCCTGACAGGCCGCCACCACCGTGCATCTGCATGGCAGCATCAATGATCTGCTGTGCCATGTTCGGCGCGATCACTTTGATCTGTGAGATTTCGCTCATGGCGCCCATGGCGCCGACTTTGTCGATCATCCATGCCGCTTTGAATACCAGCAGGCGTGCCTGTTCGATGTTCATCCGCGCATTGGCGATGACATCGGCGTTGCCGCCGAGCTTGACCAGAGGTTTATGGAAGGCGGTACGGCTGGCAGCACGCTGACACATGAGTTCCAGCGCTTTTTCCGCCATACCGATTAAGCGCATACAGTGGTGAATACGGCCCGGCCCCAGGCGGCCCTGAGCAATTTCAAACCCCCGGCCAGGACCAGCGATCATATTGCTCAGCGGCACGCGCACGTTGTCGAAGCTGACTTCGCCGTGACCGTAAGGCTCATCGTAAAAGCCAAACACCGGCAGCATACGTTCGATTTTTACCCCGGGGGCATCGAACGGGAACAGCACCATGGAATGCTGCTGATGGCGCGGTGCATCCGGGTTGGTGAGGCCCATGAAAATGCCGACTTTGCAGTTCGGGTGGCCAACGCCGGTGCTCCACCATTTGCGGCCGTTGAGTACCACTTCGTCACCTTCAACCACGGCGGTGGCTTCCATATTGGTGGCGTCAGAAGAGGCTACACCCGGTTCCGTCATACAGAAAGCAGAGCGGATTTCACCGGCCAGCAGAGGCGTCAGCCATTGCTCCTGCTGCTCTGGCGTGCCGTATTTTTCCAGCACTTCCATATTGCCGGTGTCCGGTGCGTTACAGTTAAAGATTTCCGGGGCAATAAAGGAACGTCCGGTGAGCTCGGCGACGGCGGCGTATTCCAGCGTGCTCAGACCGGCACCGAAGTGTTCATCCGGCAGAAACATATTCCACAGGCCTGCGTCGCGGGCTTTGGCTTTCAGCTCTTCAATGATGGGCAGCACGGTCCATTTGTTGTCCAGACTGTGCAGCTCGCGCAGGTAGTCTTCTTCAACCGGCTCAATTTCTTCCTTCATAAAGGCTTTGACGCGCTTCAGGTAATCCTGAGCTTTGGCGGAATGCTGGAAATCCATGCTGACCTCGTGCTGTTTGTTGTAATGATGATGCGAGTGTAGGGGGAATATTTTTATTTATTAAATGAATACTTTTAATACCAATGTATTCGTATAGGTAATGATTATCCGCCGCCATAATCCCTCCGCAGTGTCTATTATTAGAGACTGATGTTCAGGTACTGCTGTACGCCGGGGTGTGTTGCTCCGTATGCGCAGCACTGCGGCGAGACAGGTTCGCCCTGAGAGGATTAACAACGCACCATGTTCAGACGAATCCCGTATCCGGTTAACGAGCAGGACCAACAGCAGAGAGCGCGTCGGGTACTGCAGATCAGCGGCCTGTCTGCACTGGGTCTGTTGCTGGCCGCCGTGGTGGCTGATCCACGCATCGTGCATTACATCGTGGTGGGTATCGGCGTGCTGGTGGTGGTTGCCTGGTTTGCCTGGAAGCAACGGCTGACCATCGCGGTGAATCTGTTTCTGTGGGCTATGACGCTGTTTCTGTCGGCGCTGGCGTGGTTATCGGAAGGGGTACGCGATATGGCGTTAATGGCCTATCCGGCGGTGCTGATCTTCTCGGCTATTCTCGGCGGACGCTCGCTGTTCTTCCCTCTGCTCTCCTTTATGATTCTGTTCGCTACTGTGGTGGGGTTTATGACCCTCTACGGTTTCCATGAGGCTTACTATTACGAGTTGGGCTTCCGCCATATTGTGTTCGCCGATGTGATTCTGGCCATGACCGGGTTCAGTGCTTACATTCTGATCCGTGATCAGCGCCGGCTGATGATTTCTCTGCATGAGGAAAACCGCCGGGTAAAAGAGAACGAAAATCTGATCGGCGCGCTGGCCAATGTCGATCAGCTGACCGGGCTGGCTAACCGGCGTTATCTGGAAGCGGAGTTTGAGCACAGGTTTAAAATCTGCCGGCGGCAGAAAAGTTGCCTGGCCATGCTGTTCTTCGATCTGGATAACTTCAAACCGGTGAACGACTCCCTCGGTCATGCGGCCGGCGATACCCTGCTGCGACAGATGGCCGAACGCATGAATAAGCTGATCGGCGAAGATGATGTGCTGTGTCGCTTTGGCGGCGATGAGTTTCTGCTGCTGACGGCGTTCAACCCGGGTGAGGAAAAACGCATCAATCAAGTGGCTCAGGCGCTGATCGACGCTGCCACCCGGCCTTTCTTTATTATGGATACTCTGATCGAGGTGTCGGCTTCCGTTGGGGTGGCATTTGCGCCTCAGCACGGCACCAGCTTCAGCGAGCTGTGCCAGCACGCCGACCTGGCGATGTATCAGGCCAAGGATGATGGCCGTCATATCTTCCGTATTTACGATGACAGCATGAAACGGCTCAGCAAAGAAAAGCTGAACATGATGGCCAGCCTGCGCGATGCGCTGAAAAACCGCGAGTTCACCGTGCAGTATCAGCCGCAGATCCGCCTTGGCAACGGCAGTGTCTGTGGCGCCGAAGCGCTGATCCGCTGGCGCCTGGGAAGCGGTGCCTTTGTATCGCCGGCGGACTTTATTCCGCTGGCGGAGAGTACCGGCATTATCGTCGATATCGGTTATTGGGTGCTGCGCGAGTCCTGTATTGCCTGTGCTCAGTGGCGCAGCCAGGGGCATCAGGATATGACGGTGTCGGTGAATCTTTCTTACGTGCAGTTCCGCGACGGTGATCTGCCCGGCAAGGTGAAAACCGTGCTCAACGAAACGGGCCTGCCGCCGTCGGCGCTGGAACTTGAGCTGACTGAATCCATGCTGATTGGCGAAAGCGTGCACGTGCAGCGGCAGATGGATGAACTGCATCAGCTGGGGGTGCGCTTTGCCATTGATGATTTCGGCACCGGCTATTCCAACCTCGGTTATCTGCAGCGTTTTAATGCATCAAGGCTGAAAGTGGATAAGTCGTTTGTGTCTGATCTGGGGCAGTCCGACCGCGACCGGCCACTGGTGCGGGCGATCATTCAGATGGCGGACAGCCTAAACATGCAGGTAGTAGCGGAAGGCGTAGAAGACGAACTGACCCTGCAACAGTTACAGCAGATGGGCTGCCACGAAGCACAGGGCTATTACTGGTCACCGGCACGGGTCAGTCAGGAATTTATCCACTGGATTGAAGAACACAATTCAGCCCCGCGCGAAGACTGATCCGCTGCGCTCAGCTTTCCTGACTGGTTACTGCAATATAGTGTCCGCGCCCTGAGGATTTCGCCTGGTACAAGGCTTTATCTCCTGCTGCCAGTACCGTATTGAGCGAACTGCCCTGGCGCACAAAGCAGCCGCCGATACTGGCCGACAGGCCGACTGACGCGTTCTCCAATGGCAATTCTGTGTGGCTCAGCACGTAACACAGACGCTGTCCCAGCTGATGCAGAACATCTTCATCCGGTGCTTTCACCAGCACCAGAAACTCATCACCGCCCCAGCGGGCAGCGTAGTCATAAAGGCGCAGATGGGTGCGGATGGCATCGGCGGTGGCTTCCAGTGCACGGTCACCGATGGCGTGACCGAAGCGGTCATTCACATCCTTAAAGTTATCCATATCAATCCACAGGATGCCGAAGTTTTTGTCCTCGCGTTCCAGCCGGTTCATATGGCGGGTGAGGTGTAACAGCATACCGCGGCGGTTAAGCAGACCGGTTAACGGATCGGTCTGGGTCAGCTTTTCCAGCTCCTGCGTACGTTGCTGTACGCGCTCCTCCAGCTCCTGCTGATGGCGGGTAATCTGCAACGCCATATTATTGAAGTGACGCATCAGACGGCCGGTTTCGCCGGTTTTGTGTTCAGGCAGAGGCGTGATACGCCCGGTATCGCGCAGCTCGCTGATGGCATGATCGAGGTCTTCGACAGGGCGCAGGATGTGGCGGTTGAAGGCCAGATTAAACAGCAGCAGAAAAATGACCAGCGTAACCGCAGCCAGAATAATCAGATCACTGAAGGTGTTCAGTGGCACCAGCTGATCAACATCCTGCAGAGTCATAACGTACCAGTCGATTTCCGGCAGATAAATAATGCCGGTGAGGTACTGCTTATCACTGTGAGTCAGGTACAGACTGCTCACCTTGCCCGGGTTCTGCTGGCTGTTGTCCATGGCCTGGCGCACAGCCTGTTTATCACGCTCTGTATCCATCAGCTGCCAGATGGTTTTCTGTTCAGACTCGTTTTTGGCGATGCTGTTGAAGTCGATCTGGTTGAGGTCGTGGGAAATCTGAATGGCGCCCTGATGATCAAACAGCATATTGCTGATGCCAGGTTCGTTGGTGGTGGCGATGTGATCTATGTACTGGCTGAGATCCAGCCCGGTACCGACCACGCCAAGGATGCGGTCGTCAGCGCGCATCAGAATATCAATCCAGAGTTTGGTGACACCCAGCTGCACATCCGGATTCACATTCAGATGAATGTCGCGGTTCTGATCGATGATGCTGTAGAACCAGCTGTCGTCCGGATTTTCTCTGTGCAGAGTGTAACGGTACTCGGCACCGGCAAATTCATTGGCGGCGTTGTTATGGTAGTAGTCGCCGGAATCCAGCAGAGCGACGAAGAAACTCTGGTCAGCAAAGTTCTGGCGGAAGGCTTCCATTTCGGCCAGTGCCCGTTGCTTCTTTTCCGTATTATCAGGATCGCGGCTCCAGTCGCGCAGTATTTGCGAATCGGCAAACTGGCGCGCCAGTGCAACTTCGCGGATCAGCGGCTGCAGTGAGCGCTCTTCCTCCAGTTTTACCTGGGTTGAGAAATAGCGCACCGACCACTCTTCAACGATATCGAGGACAATTTTCTGTCCGGCAAACCAGACACCGGCTCCACCCAGTAACATCAGGATGCAGGTGAGCAGTATAAATCTTGGTTTGAGGTTCATTGTATTCCCGGTAACAGCATTCGTGGCGCGGAGTATATCTAAATGATGGTACGGCGTATCCAGAAAACGCACATTGATCTGAGGCTTGAGCGTCATCCGCTAAATAGTTGATATATAACTGATTAAATATAGACAGGTTTACCGGATACGGTAGTTGAAAGACACAATTGAGGGAAAAATATTCAACTCCAGGATAGGTCGTCTGAATTGCAGGATTTTCGTGGCATTAATTTGGTGCGTCGCGATCTTTTATTGTGCGTTTGCGGGGCGAAAAAATACGCCATCAGCCGCATATTGCGGTATCCGGCATAAGTTTGTGCGCTTAATTACAGGAAATATGCACTGAAATAGTAATTGGTACAGGGCTTGCTCAGGAGAGTCCGCAAGCCTTAGAGCTACGCAGCGTTTTTCGCTGACGAAAAAGATAATCAAACCAAGAAGGACGGACTCCATGAAACAATCAGGATTTAAATCTCTGAGTAAAGTATCCAAGGTACTGGCGACGGCAACACTGGCTGCCGGTATCAGTCTGGCAAACGCTGCTGACACCATTAAAGTGGGTGTACTGCACTCGCTGTCCGGCACCATGGCAATTTCTGAAACCACGCTGAAAGACACTGTGCTGATGATGGTGGAAGAGCAGAACAAAAAAGGCGGGCTGCTGGGTAAAAAGCTGGAGCCTGTTGTAGTTGACCCTGCATCTAACTGGCCTCTGTTCGCGGAAAAAACCCGCGAGCTGCTGGAAAAAGATAAGGTGGATGTAATTTTCGGTTGCTGGACTTCGGTATCCCGTAAATCCGTTCTGCCTGTGATCGAAGAACTGAACGGTCTGATGTTCTACCCGGTTCAGTACGAAGGTGAAGAATCTTCTTACAACGTTTTCTACACTGGCGCTGCGCCAAACCAGCAGGCTATTCCTGCGGTTGATTATCTGATGAATGAAGTGGGCGCCAAGCGCTGGGTTCTGGCCGGTACCGACTACGTTTACCCACGTACTACCAACAAAATTCTGGAAAGCTATCTGAAGTCTAAAGGCGTTGCCGAAAAAGACATCATGATCAACTACACCCCATTTGGTCACTCCGACTGGCAGACCATTGTTTCCGACATCAAAAAATTCGGCAGCACCGGTGTTAAAACCGCAGTGGTTTCTACCATTAACGGTGACGCCAACGTTCCTTTCTACAAAGAACTGGCTAACCAGGGCGTAAGTGCGGAAGACATTCCTGTGGTTGCTTTCTCTGTGGGTGAAGAAGAACTGTCTGGTTTTGACACTGCTCCGCTGGTTGGTCACCTGGCTGCCTGGAACTACTTTATGAGCGCGCCTTCTGAAGCCAACGATGAGTTTATCGCTTCATGGCACAAGTTCATTAAAGACGACAAGCGCGTAACCAACGATCCGATGGAAGCAACTTACATTGGCTTCAACATGTGGGCAAAAGCGGTAGAAAAAGCCGGCACCACAGATGTTGATAAAGTGGAAGCTGCGATGATCGGTATCGAAGTACCTAACCTGACCGGTGGCGTTGCGAAAATGAACAAAAACCATCACCTGAGCAAGCCGGTTCTGATCGGTGAAATCCAGGAAGATGGTCAGTTCGATATCGTTTGGGAAACCGACGATGTCGTTCCGGGTGATGCCTGGACTGACTTCCTGCCAGAAAGCAAAAACCTGATCTCTGACTGGACCGCACCAGTCAACTGCGGTAACTACAATACCGTTACCAAAACCTGTGGCGGCAGCATGGCAACTGCTGAGTAAGCGGCTGTCCGGCCTCTCTGTGTCATGCAGAGAGGCTGTTTGCTGAATCCAGTTACGGCCGCCAGGCCGTTTCTCAGGCCGAATTCAGGCCAGAACAAAAAACAGGAAAATCCCATGCTGATGTATTGCAGACAGGTAACTATTACCCTGATGCTGCTGCTCTGTGGTGCCACCGTGTGTGCAGAAGATGCTGTCGCAGAAAGTGAAGCGCCCACCGGCCTGTATCAGATAAGCCAACAGCTCATTGATGCCAACTACAGTGAAAAAGCCGCTATTGCAGCGCAGATTGCTGCCGTTGATTCTGACCGTTCCCTGCTGATTCTTCAGACTCTGCTTGACGGTAATCTCTATTATAAAAAAGACGACAACAGCCTGCTGATTGTTGCCGATGAAGACAATATTAGAAATGCGTTTACGGATGAAGCCGTAACGGATCTCGGACGTCGTGATAAGCGTAAAATCGGCGTGAATAATTCTCTGCGCGGTACGTTACGCAGTCTTATTTCTCAGGCGCAGATCAATTCAAAAAATGTGGAGATTCGAACCGCTGCAGCAACCAACCTGCTGAAAAACAGCGATGACGTCGATCTCGAATTTGTTCAGACGGCCCTCGGCAAAGAACAGAACAGCGATGTGAAAGAAATATTATCTCTGGTGCGCGGACTGGTGCTGCTGAAAAGCGATGACAAGTCTCAGCGACTGGAAGGACTGAATGCACTGGAAGGTTCTCTGTACCCGGAAGTGCGGGCTGGCCTGACGCAGTTTTCTGCTGGCTTCAGTGAGGATGAACAGAAGTCCCGTGCTGATGAATATAAGCTGGTGCAGAAGTATCTGGCGGATATTAATTCCATGCTGAACCTGAATGGCTATGCCGAAAATTTATATTTCGGCCTGGCATTAGGGGCCGTTCTGCTGCTGGCAGCAATCGGCCTGGCCATCACCTTTGGTGTGATGGGCGTCATTAATATGGCCCATGGCGAAATGATTATGCTGGGTGCCTACACCACGTATGTGGTTCAGCAGCTTATGCCGGACCATATCGGACTGTCGCTGATAGTATCGATTCCCGCTGCATTTCTGGTCTCAGGTGCGGTCGGTGTTGCTATTGAACGTGGTGTTATCCGCCATCTTTACGGACGCCCGCTGGAAACGCTTCTGGCTACCTTTGGTATCAGCCTGATTCTGCAACAGGCGGTGCGCTCCATTTTCAGTCCGCTTAACCGTCAGGTGGCAACGCCGGACTGGATGGCTGGTACCTTTATGGTCAACCCGGCGCTGGAACTGACCTGGAACCGGTTATACATCATTATTTTCAGTCTGCTGGTACTGGCGATGCTGGCGCTGGTGCTGAAACGCACTCTGTTCGGTCTGCAAATGCGCGCCGTCACCATGAACCGGCCAATGGCCAGTTCCATGGGCATTAAAACCGGCTGGGTTGATGCGCTGACATTTGGTCTTGGTTCCGGTATTGCCGGTATCGCTGGTGTGGCGTTGTCACAGCTGACCAACGTCGGTCCGAACCTCGGGCAGGCGTATATCATCGATTCCTTTATGGTGGTTGTGTTCGGCGGTGTGGGTAATTTGTGGGGCACATTAGTGGCGGCGATGTCGCTCGGTGTGGCTAATAAAATTATTGAACCTATGGCAGGTGCAGTACTGGCAAAAATTCTGGTGCTGGTCTTCATCATTCTCTTTATTCAGAAACGGCCGCGCGGACTGTTCGCGCTGAAAGGCCGTGCTGTCGATAACGCATAAGGAGGCAGCATGAATACAACTGATAACATGGGTCCGTTAACCCGTTTGATTATGAACGATGCCGCAGGGCGCAAATTATTGCTGGTACTCGTTGTATTGGCGGTAGTGGTTCCCTTCTGCAATCTGGTGTTTGAGCCGGGCTCATTTTTCCATATTTCTACCTACACCATGACTCTGCTGGGCAAGTATCTGTGCTATGCCTTGCTGGCCATTGCGGTGGATTTAATCTGGGGTTACTGCGGAATTTTAAGCCTGGGCCACGGCGCCTTTTTCGCACTCGGTGGTTACGCCATGGGGATGTATCTGATGCGTCAGATCGGTGACCGCGGCGTGTATGGCAATGCCGAGTTACCGGATTTTATGGTGTTCCTGAACTGGCAGGAACTGCCATGGTACTGGTACGGCTTTGATCAGTTCTGGTTCGCCATGCTGATGGTCTTACTGGCACCGGGTATTCTTGCCTTTGTGTTTGGCTTTTTAGCCTTCCGCTCCCGGGTGACGGGTGTTTATCTGTCGATTATTACTCAGGCCATGACCTATGCACTGTTGCTGGCATTCTTCCGCAACGATATGGGCTTCGGTGGTAACAATGGTTTAACTGACTTTAAAGATATTCTCGGCTACAGCCTGCAGGCGGATGGTACCCGTGCGGTGTTGTTTATTGCATCTGTGCTGGCGGTCATTCTTGGTTATCTGATCAGTCGTTTTATTGTGACATCAAAACTCGGCCGGGTGCTGGTAGCGATTCGCGATGCGGAATCCCGTGCACGTTTTCTCGGTTACCGGGTGGAATACTACAAGCTGTTTGTATTTGTGGTGTCGTCAATGCTGGCCGGTGTTGCCGGTGCGCTTTACGTTCCTCAGGTAGGCATTATTAACCCGGGTGAATTTGCACCCATTAACTCCATTGAAATTATTATCTGGGTGGCAGTCGGTGGCCGGGGAACCATTTATGGCGCAGTGATCGGTGCGGTACTGGTGAACTACGCCAAGACGTATTTTACCGGCGCTTTTGCTGAACTCTGGCTGTTTATGCTCGGCGGACTGTTTGTGCTCAGTACTCTGTGGTTACCAAAAGGTGTTGTTGGCTTATGGGCACAGTTAAAAGAAAAGCGGGCGATAAAAAACAGCGGCAATGGAGCAGACAGTAATACAGCGGTCAGCGGAGGAGATGCATCATGAGCCCGGTACCAAAGCATATTGATAATCCCGCTGTTCTTTATATGAATGGCGTCAGCGTCAGCTTTGATGGCTTTAAAGCGCTGAACTCTTTATCCATGGTGATCGCGCCGGGAGAAATGCGCGCCATTATCGGCCCCAACGGTGCCGGTAAAACCACCATGATGGATGTGATTACCGGCAAAACCCGCCCGGATGAAGGCGATATCGTTTTTACTGATGCGGCAAAAACAAAATTCGATCTGACTAAGTTTGACGAAGCGGATGTAGCGAACCTGGGTGTTGGCCGTAAATTCCAGAAGCCATCCGTTATCGAAAGTCTGACAGTATTTGAAAACCTGGAAATGTCGTTAAAAGGTGGTCGCAGTATCTGGCAGGCGCTGTTTCATAAGCTGTCTGGCAAGCAGGATGAAAAGCTGCAGGGAATTCTGCAGATGATTGATCTGGAAGATAAGCGTGACTGGATGGCCGGCAGTTTGTCTCATGGTCAGAAGCAGTGGCTGGAAATTGGTATGTTGCTTGGGCAGGAGCCTGAGCTGCTGCTGATCGACGAACCCGCTGCCGGTATGACGGATGAAGAAACCATGAAAACAGCAGAACTGTTCAAACGTCTGGCACAGAAACATTCGTTAATGGTGGTTGAGCACGATATGGATTTTATCGAAGCACTGGATTGTAAAGTCACTGTGCTGCATGAAGGTCGTGTACTGGCGGAAGGCTCTCTGGATACGGTGAAAGCCAATCCACAGGTTATTGAAGTGTATCTGGGTCGCTGAGCGCGTTGAGGAGTGGATTATGTTAACGGTAAATAAACTCGACGTTGCCTATGGTGCCAGTCAGGCGTTGTATAACGTCTCCATGACCGCGGAAGTAGGCAAGGTTACCTGTGTTCTGGGTCGTAACGGCGTGGGCAAAACCACGTTGATGAAAGCGCTGTCTGGTCATCTGGCCCCGCGGGCTGGCGATATTCAGTGGCTGGGGGAATCGCTGAATGGTAAAGCGCCATATGACCGTGCCCGTCAGGGTATTGCTTATGTCCCTCAGGGGCGCGATATCTTTGCCCAGCTTACTGTGGAAGAGAATCTGCAGACGGCTTTTTCTGCGCTGCCCAGGAATCAGCGTTCGATCGACGCCGAAGTTTTCTCGCTGTTTCCTGTGTTGCAGCAGATGCTGAAACGTCGTGGCGGGGATTTGTCTGGTGGACAGCAGCAACAGCTGGCGATTGCCCGGGCCTTGCTGTTACGCCCCAAGGTTCTGATTCTGGATGAGCCGACGGAGGGTATTCAGCCGTCCATCATCAAGGATATCCAGCGGGTGATTGAGCTGCTGCGCGACCGCGGCGAAATGGCCATTGTGCTGGTCGAACAGTATCTGGATTTTGCTGCGGAACTGGCGGATGAGTTTATTATTCTGGAACGCGGCCGGGTGGTGGCATCCGGTGCCGGAGATGAGCTGAAAACCTCCGAGGAAGCCAGACGCCTGCTGGCAATCTGATGGCCGCGGTTCTTTTGCAATAACTTTGGCAGCTGTAGTCGCAACTACAGCAGCAACTACAGCAGATGACTGTAGTTGCTCTTTGACCGGGCCGTTCTGATTCTCAGTCGGCCTGTTCCAGCTGGGTCAGCTTCTCTTCCAGCTCCAGCAGTTTGCTCTGGGTGCGGCGCAGGGATTCGGCCTGCACTTCAAATTCTTCCCGGGTGACCAGATCTGCGCTGGTCAGCAGGCTTTGCAGCTGACTTTTGATCATCAGTCGCAGGTCGTCACTCAGCCCTGAAAGTGGACTTTTTTGCATCAGTTGCTCAATACGGGTGCGAATCTGGTCTGGTGTCATTGTGCTCGTGTCCTCATAAATTCAGTCAATCCTATCACGTAACACCGCTGATGTTGCTTTGAATCAATTGCCGTTGCGCTGCTTTAATGCCGTTTAAATTGGCATGCATCAAAATGGTGCTATGTTTTATGTGTTTGTGATCACTTGTTGTGCATTTTTGCCTTGCGCGCACCAGAAAATTCCGGCAAAAACATGTAAATCCCCGCAAAAGATTGATAACACCCTGATACTACGGAGGTTTTTCAAAGTTGGCACACCGAGTGCTAATACAGCGATACCTGGTTTTAATCGAAAGAAAACGGTGCGCAAGCACCAACAACCAAAAGCTACCAAAAGCTTTCGCTAACTGATGAAGGAAAAGAACCATGAAAAAACTGTCTAAAGCTATCGTTCTGGCAAGCGCAATGACTGCTGGCCTGGCTGCTGTAAACACTGCACAGGCTGCTGACGTAGAAGTTTCAGCTTCTGCTGGTGTTTCTAACATGTACCTGTGGCGCGGTCTGGATCTGGGCTACGGCGCAGCTATGGTTGACGGCTCTCTGGATATCGCCATGGGCGGTGCTTACGCTGGTGTTTGGACTGCATCCGGCTACTCAAGCTGGGGCTCTGAGTACGACCTGTATGTTGGTTATGCTGGTGAAGTTGAAGACTTCAGCTACGACGTAATGCTGGCTACTTACACCTACCCAAGCTCTGCTGGCGGTGCTGACCAGCCAGACTCAGAAGGCAACACTTTTGACTTCTCTGAATACATCATCAGCCTGGGTTACATGGGTGCTTCCCTGTCTTACACCGGCTCTATGGGTGCAGAAAGTAGCGACGACTACAGCTACATCACTCTGGGTTACGGCTACGACGCTTACTCTGTAATGGTTGGTATTTCTGACGACGAAGGTTCAGAAGCTGATTACACCCACGTTGACCTGTCTTACGCTGTGAACGACAACCTGTCTTTCACTCTGAGCAAAATCGTTGATATGGATGAAGATGATTCCTACGACGACGACCTGAAAGTCGCTTTCTACTACAGCCTGCCTGTAGAACTGTAAAACAGTTACAATGGCCCATGCCCCCGCATGGGCCATCTTAAAAAACCAATACGTAGCATTTTAGAAAAGGGGTTTTCTATGAAACTCATTACTGCTGTGGTCAAGCCATTCAAACTGGACGACGTGCGTGAAGCACTGTCTGAGATTGGCGTTCAGGGCATCACAGTGACCGAAGTGAAAGGTTTCGGCCGTCAGAAGGGTCACACAGAACTGTACCGTGGTGCTGAATACGTGGTGGATTTTCTGCCTAAAGTAAAAATCGATGTAGCAGTGGCTGACGATCTGACCGACAAGGTTATCGAAGCAATCACTAAGGCTGCGAACACTGGCAAGATTGGTGACGGCAAAATCTTCGTTACTTCTCTTGAACAGGTTATCCGTATCCGTACCGGTGAGACCGGCGCAGACGCGATTTAATCTCTAGTTTTAAAAATTCAAAGATTTAAGAGCCTTATGCGGGGGGCTTAGAATGGAAAATCAAGTTTATGCACTGCAGTACGCCATGGATACCTTTTATTTCCTGGTGTGTGGCGCACTGGTAATGTGGATGGCGGCAGGTTTCGCCATGCTCGAAGCGGGTCTGGTTCGTGCGAAAAACACGACTGAGATCCTGACCAAAAACATCGCGCTGTACGCGATCGCATGTACCATGTACCTGGTTTGCGGTTACGAATTAATGTACGGCGGTGGTTTCTTCCTGAGTGGCACTGACAGTGTTGCTTCTATGACTGACGAAGCTGTTGCAGGCGTTCTGGCTGCACAGGCTGATTACCGTAACGGCGTTGAAGATGCTTCTATGCCTTATTCCGGTGCTTCTGACTTCTTCTTCCAGGTAGTATTCGTAGCGACTGCTATGTCTATCGTATCCGGTGCTGTTGCTGAGCGCATGAAGCTGTGGGCTTTCCTGGCTTTCGCTGTAGTTATGACTGGTTTCATCTACCCAATGGAAGGTTCCTGGACCTGGGGCGGTAACGCTGTATTCGGCATGTTCGAACTGAGCTACTCCGACTACGCTGGTTCCGGTATTGTTCACATGGCTGGTGCCGCAGCTGCTCTGGCTGGTGTAATCCTGCTGGGTGCACGTAAAGGCAAATACGGCCCTAACGGTGAAGTACGCGCTATTCCAGGTGCAAACCTGCCGCTGGCGACTCTGGGTACATTTATCCTGTGGATGGGTTGGTTCGGCTTCAACGGCGGTTCTACTCTGCAGCTGTCTGACGTAGGCGTTGCTAACGAAGTAGCTTCCGTATTCCTGAACACTAACGCAGCTGCAGCTGGTGGTCTGATTGCCGCTCTGCTGGTTGCTTACATCCTGTTCCGCAAAGCGGATCTGACCATGGCTCTGAACGGTGCTCTGGCTGGTCTGGTTGCTATTACTGCAGAACCTGCTGACCCAAGCCCATTCCTGGCTACTATCATCGGGGCTATCGGTGGTGGTCTGGTAGTGTTCTCTATCCTGACTCTGGATAAACTGAAAATCGACGATCCTGTAGGTGCTATCTCTGTACACGGTGTTGTAGGTCTGTGGGGTATCTTCGCAGTACTGCTGTCCGATGCTGATGCAACCTTCATGGGTCAGCTGGTAGGCGCCCTGACTATCTTCATCTGGGTATTCGTAGCCTCCTTCATCGTATGGGCCATCCTGAAAGCTGTGATGGGTCTGCGTGTAAGCGAAGAAGACGAGTACGAAGGTGTGGATCTGTCCGAATGTGGTATGGAAGCCTACCCAGAGTTCACCAGCAAGTCTTAAGATGTGCTGAACTCTGAACTGAAGAAAGCCGGTCTCTGACCGGCTTTTTTTATGGACGGAATCCGGCAGCGGGAAATAAATGGGCTGAGGTGGCATATGGAGCAGCGTTAAAACAGGGCCACGGCGGAATTGAAGCAAACCCGCTGGCTGTTTTTGCATAAAGCACCGTCTGCCGGAATGAATAAAGCGCTGTCTGCTGGAGTTAAATAAATACACGGCTGTTAGCGTTCAGAGTGATAAACCGCGTTAAATGGAAATTCACACGACTGTATTGGCGGCATTATCTGAGGAAGGTCCGGCGGGTTTAATAACTGAAAACAGGCGGATATTCAGTCGGCTGCATCGACCAGGAGGCTTTTTAGTTCGTAGTTGGCTGAAGGATTTTTAGTTGAGCTGAAAGCTCTGTAGTTGAAAAGAGGTGAGCAGAGGTGATAGGGAGTGTAAAAAAGCGAATAAAAACCCTGAATCCACATTAATAAGCAGACTCATAATTATTTCCCGGTGGGTTCACCGGCAGCCATTTATAAAAAAGCCGCAGACTTATCTGCGGCTTTTTTATAAATCAGACTTCTTCGAAATAATAATCTTCCAGGTCTTTTTCCAGGCGCTTGCGCTCAAGGTGCGCCTCAATGGCACGGCGGGCCATCAATTTTTTCGACATCTGGGATTCTTTATTAACGACTACGTTACCTTCTTGGTCAAACGACACTACTTCTTCGTGAGATTCTAATTTCACTGCAGCTTCCATATCGATTCCTTTTGTCAGATCACAGAAATTCCAGCTGTGATTTTTCTTGTTATTCGTTGCAAAAGAATGACATTTTCCCCGGCCTGAACCAAGTAGTTTTATGTGCCAATAAGCGATATTGGCAGAGTGGTTAAATTGATACTTACGCAAAGCCCCGTGGTTTGTGGGATGCAGAGGCTTAAGCGGAGGTGACGGATTACGGGCGCCGGAATGCCGGCACCTGGTCAGATGGACACTTCCTATAGAATGACGTTAAATGTCCACTCACTTCAGACTTAAGACGGAACAGAGTGGCATCAGTCGAAAGGATTAGCCTGATGAATGGAAAATCGCCTGTTAACTGGATTCCAGTCGCAGTGACTTAATACTGCGTTTGATGGCATTGAGATGATTGGCGAATTCCGGCCCACGGCGCTGGGTAACCGCCACTGCCAGCATGTCGATGATCATCAGATGAGCGATCCGTGAGGTCATCGGCGTGAACTGCTCGGTGTCCTCTTCGATATTGATGTGAATCGGCAGATCAGCGGCCTGACTGAGCGCGGTATTAGCTGGCGCCAGTGACACCACCAGAGCACCGTGTTGCTGGGCGAGTTCCACTGAGTGCAGCAGATCTTTGGTGCGTCCACTCTGGGAGATGGCCACGACCACATCTGCTTCGCTCAGGGTGACAGCCGACATGGCCTGCATATGAGGGTCACTATAGGCAGCGGTGGCGACCTGCAGGCGGAAAAATTTGTGCTGGGCATCAATAGCCACGGCACCGGATGCGCCAAAGCCGTAAAACTCCACCCGGCGGGCATTACTGATGGCCGCTGCTGCGTGGGCAATCTGTTCGGCTTTAAGTTGGGTTTTGACCTGATTAAGACGCTGGATGGTGGTGTCGGCGATTTTATCGCAGATGTCTTCGATACTGTCGTCTTCAGCAATAGCGAACTGACCGATGTTATTAACGATGGCCATTTCCTGCGCGATGCGGACTTTGAATTCCTGAAAGCCATTGCAGCCGATACCACGGCAGAAGCGCACAATGGTGGGCTCGCTGACCTGTGCTTCCTGAGCCAGATCGACGATGCGCATGTGCATCACCTGCTGCGGTGATTTGAGCACATACTCGGCCACTTTGACCTCAGATTTGCGCAGATTGGGCATGGCGGCTTCGATTTCAGCCAGTATCGGACTGTTTTTCACAGCGGGTTTCCTGTCCTGTTCAGTGGCCGATTATAAAAGGCTTTTGCACGGAAAGCCCATTTTGCTCTGCAACCGTCTGTGAATCATGTTGAGTACTGTACAAAAAAGCAGTCTTTTATCTGGTGCTTTGGTAAACTGCGCGCCATGGATATTTCATTGCTTGTTGATCAGTTAAACGATGGCCAGCGCAACGCTGTTGCGGCCAGTTCCCCCCATCAGCTGGTGCTCGCCGGTGCCGGTTCAGGCAAAACCCGGGTGCTTGTGCACCGTATTGCCTGGTTGCTGGAAGTGGAGGGGGTGTCGCCGTTCGCAGTGATGGCGGTGACCTTTACCAACAAAGCAGCGAAAGAGATGAAAGGCCGTCTGGAAGAGTTGCTGAATGTTCCGGCCAACGGCATGTGGGTGGGGACCTTCCACGGTCTGGCACACCGTTTTCTCAAGCTGCACTGGCGCGAAGCCGGGCTGCCGCAGCACTTTCAGATTCTCGACAGCGATGATCAGCTGCGTTTGGTGAAGCGTGTCATGCGTGAGAACAACGTCGATGACAGCCGCTACCCGCCGAAGCAGATTCAGTGGTTTATTAACGAGCAGAAAGACGAAGGGCGCCGTGCGGCGCACGTAATGCCGTCATCCGATCCGTTCGCCAAGACGCTGCGCGAAGTGTATTACCTGTATGAGCAGATCTGTCAGCAGAACGGTCTGGTCGACTTTGGTGAAATTCTGCTGCGTGCCCATGAGCTGTGGCTGGAGAACCCCGACCTGCTGGCCCATTACCAGCAGCGTTTCCGCAATATTCTGGTGGACGAGTTTCAGGACACCAACAATATCCAGTACGCCTGGATCCGCCTGCTGGCCGGCAACAAAGTCTCAGTGATGGCGGTGGGCGATGATGACCAGTCAATCTACGGCTGGCGTGGTGCGAACATCGGCAACATCCGTGATTTCCAGCAGGACTTCCCCGGTGCTGAACTGATTAAGCTGGAGCAGAATTACCGCTCCACCAAGACCATTCTGGCGGCCGCTAATGCGGTGATCAGCAACAACAGCGGCCGTTTGGGTAAGAACCTGTTTACCGACGGAGCCGAAGGCGAACCTATTCGTCTGTACAGCGCCTTTAATGAACAGGATGAAGCCCGTTACATTGCCGACCAGGTGGATAACTGGGCCAAAGAAGGTAATGCCCGGGCCGATATGGCGATTCTGTATCGCTCTAACGCTCAGTCGCGCACGCTGGAAGAAGCTTTGCTGCGTGCTGGTATTCCTTACCGTATCTACGGTGGCCAGCGCTTCTACGAGCGGTTGGAAATCAAAAACGCACTGGCTTATCTGCGTCTGTTGCTGAACCGTGATGACGACGGTTCGGTGGAGCGGGTGATCAATGTCCCGGCCCGCGCGATCGGTGAAAAGACCGTCGATATTCTGCGCAGCTTTGCCCGTGATCAGGGCTGCTCACTGTGGAAATCCTGTGAGCTCGCCATCGCCAATAATGCCCTGCCCAAGCGGGCAACCAGCTCAGTACAGAGCTTCCTCGATCTGGTGGATGAAATGAGCGCCGGTATTGAAGAGCTGGAGCTGCAGGAAATCGTTTCCCATGTGATTGAAAACTCCGGCCTGATCGAACACCACAAGAAAGAAAAAGGTGAGAAAGGTCAGGCGCGTGTGGATAACCTGGAAGAACTGGTCAACGCCGCGCGGCAGTTCGATGCTGATGAAGAACCGGATCTGGCCGAAGAAGACGGCGACCAGCCGCTCAGTGAGCTGGCGCAGTTCCTCGACCGTGCGGCACTGGATGCCGGCGATGGTCAGGCGGATGAATACGAAGACGCGGTGCAGTTGATGACGCTGCACTCGGCTAAAGGTCTGGAGTTTCCGCAGGTGGTGCTGGCCGGACTGGAAGAAGGCCTGTTCCCGCATAAGATGTCGATGGACGAAGCCGAAGGTCTGGAAGAAGAGCGCCGTCTGGCTTACGTGGGCATTACCCGCGCCATGGATCAGCTGATCATTACCCACGCCGAAAGCCGCCGCTTATACGGCCAGGAAAACTTCAGTACACCGTCACGTTTTATCCGCGAAATTCCGTCTGAATACATCAGTGAAGTGCGGCTGAAAAATACCGTCAGCCGGCCGCTCAGTGCGCGCCCCAAGCTGGGCGGTGCGATCACCACCGGGCGCAAATTACTGGATGACAGTCTGCCTTATGGTCTGGGCCAGCGCGTGTTGCACGCCATGTTCGGCGAAGGCACCGTGGTGCAGTTTGAAGGGCAGGGTAATGGTCTGCGCGTGCAGGTGAATTTTGATGACGCCGGCAGCAAGTGGCTGGTGGTCAGCTTTGCCAAGCTGGAAGCTCTGTAAAATCTACTGACCATGCCGGTCCGCATGGGCCGGTTTAATAACGGTAATTCTGCGCACCGATACCCATTTCGGCGAAATTGGCCTCCATCTGCTCCAGGTCGTATTCCCCGAGGCCGAGGTAAGTGAGCACTTCCTGGTCAATACTCTGCCATTCCAGATCTTCTTTCTGACGACCCAGAATCTGATAATTGCCGCAGATATGTTCCGCCAGTTTGAGTATGGCCAGCAGGGTTTTACCTTCGCTGTCTTTCTGATGACTGCTGGTGAAGTAATGGGTAGCACTGTGGTGCTCTGCAATTACGTCACACAGTATTTTCGGCAGGTTCCAGGCTTTGGCCGTGTAATAACCAATCACCGCATGATTGGTATTCAGATGTTGGTTTTCCACATCAACGACGCGCAGTTCCGGGTGGGCGTAAGACTCTTCGATCACCTGCTGGTAGTTATCGAAGCGCTGCATCAGCAGCGGAATGCCACAGTTATGGAATAAGCCCAGCAGGTAGGCGATGTCCGGATTGGGATAGCCGACCTGTTTGGCTACCTGGGTTGCGACCTGAGCGATATCGTTGGCGGTGTCCCAGAAGCGGTTCATATCAACGATGACATCGTCCGTCATTTCGCTTTTTATCGACAGGCCGTTGATGATATTGATCACGCTGTTAAGGCCAATCAGGGTCACGGCCTGCTGTACCGATGATATGCGGTTTTTAAGGCCGTAAAACGGCGAGTTGACGACTTTGAGAATGGTGCCGGCGAGACCAACATCCTGACTGATCAGTTTAGCGATACGGCTGATATCCGGGTCCGGCATTACCTGTTCCATCTGCAGATCCACCAGAATCTGTGGTTGGGGCGGGATTTTTATGCCCTGCAGGATGGTGTGAATCTGTTCTTCCGTCAGTTCTCTTGCCATATACAGCACTTCGTCGGTGGGTTAGTCGGATCGCTAAGTGTTTGCTCACTTAAGCCTAGCAGCAGAAGTGGCTGACGTTTGTCACCCTGTGCGTATAATGCCCACCTTTTTGTAACCAACCGCCTGCACTGGCCGGAGACTCCCATGCTGCCTACCATTCGACTGAAAGATAAAGCGGAACGCCGCCTCAAGGGCGGACATCTGTGGGTGTACAGCAATGAGGTGGATACTGCTGCGACGCCATTGAAAGGCCTCGGTGCCGGCGCAGAAGCTGTGATTGAAACCTCTGCCGGTAAGCCGCTGGGCCGTGCTGTGGTCAGCCCGGAGCAGCTGATCTGCGCCCGTCTCTATACCCGCGATGCCAGCCAGCCGCTGGATGCGTCGTTTATTGTTCACCGCCTGAAGATCGCCCTGAGTGCCCGTGAGTTGTGGTATCCGGAGCAGTGTTACCGCTGGGTGTATGGTGACAGCGACAGCCTGCCTGGGCTGGTGATCGACCGCTTTATGGACGTGGTGGTGGTGCAGATTTCCTCTGCTGCTATGGAAGAACGTCGCCAGGACATCCTTGATGCCATCAATAAAGTGGTGAAGCCGGCCTGCATCGTCCTGAAAAACGACGGCAAGCTGCGCGCGGTGGAAGGTCTGGATGAATACGTAGAAATCGTTCAGGGCGAGCTGGAAGATGACTGCGCCCCACTGATTGAAAACGGCACCCGCTTTATGGCACCGGTGATTCACGGTCAGAAAACCGGCTGGTTCTATGATCACCGCGAGAACCGTGCGGTACTGAACCGGCTGGTGGCTGGCAAGCGTGTACTGGATGTGTTCAGTTATGTCGGTGGCTGGGGTGTGCAGGCGGCTAATCACGGTGCCGCCGAAGTACACTGTGTGGATGCTTCTGCTCAGGCGCTGGACTGGGTGGAAGAAAACGCGGCGCTGAACGGCGTGGAAGAAAAGCTGCACTGCTGGGAAGGTGATGCTTTTACTGCGCTGAAACAGCTGCGTGATAACGGTGAGCGTTTTGACGTGGTGGTGGTTGATCCGCCGGCGTTTATTCCGCGCCGTAAAGACATCAAAGCCGGGGAGCAGGCTTACAAGCGCATCAATCAGATCGCCATGCGTCTGCTGAACAAAGACGGGCTGATCGTCAGTGGCTCATGCTCTATGCATCTGGCCGATGATCGTCTGCCGGATATGCTGCGGGTACTGGGTCGTGAACTGGACCGCGATGTGCTGATTCAGCATGTCGGCAGTCAGGGCGCTGATCATCCGGTGGTTCCGGCGATTGCTGAGACGCGTTATCTGAAAGCGGTATTTGCCCGGGTTCTGCCAACCCGCTGAGGACTGAGCGCGCAGGCCCGTTTGGGCCTGCGGCTGTCCTTTTCTCTGCGGCTACTCGGTGCGCAAAGGAATATTGAGCGCGGCGGCACTGCGCTGCAGTACCGGCATCAGGCTGATTAACTGCTCACGTACCTGCTGGCGGTTTTGTTCTGACTGCTGACCGGCTTCCCACTGATCCAGCGCATGATCAATGGCACCGAACTTCTCCTGCCAGGCGCTGAGCAGCGTTGTCTTCTGCGGTTCTGCCAATAACAGGGCGATACCACTTTCCCGGGTGCTTTCGTCGCTGCTGGCAGAGCTGCCACCATCTTCCCCATTTTCACTGTCTTCAGTATCCGTCTGCGGCAGCCAGATATCACGCAGACCCTGTACCAGTGCGCGGATGTCTTCAGGGCTGCTGTGGCTGAATTCGCTGCTGTCGGCGCTCATGCGCTTGCCCAGCAGTTCATCGGACAACAGTTTCTGGGTCGCGTTGAGCGTAGCCGCGATCACCTGCATGGGCTCAGAACGCTGGACCAGATTAGCGTAATAGCCGTTGCTGGGCTCCCAGCGCCGTTGCAGACGGTGCAGGTGTTTCTGCAGCTGTTCACTGACCAGCTGAATGTATTGGCGGCGGCGGTTGTGGTTCTGCACATCGGTGGCCAGACCTGCAGCATCTGTGTTGTCACCGGAGTCGGTGACGGCAGGCAGGGTTTCACCGGCAGGCGGCATACTGCCTTCCGTCGCGGTAACGACCGGCGCGGTGTTTTCCTGCGGGAAGAAATCATCCGGAGCACGCTGGCCGTCGGCTCCCCACAGCATAAATTCAAAGGCATGGAAGCCAAGGCTGGCGTAGGTCGGGTCCGAGAAACCGTGCTGCGCCAGCAGTGTCTCTTCGTTCAGCTCCAGAGTCAGGTCGTTAACGATGCCGCTGAACGGGTAGCCCGGCACATGATCAATATAACCGCCTTCAATTGGCCAGCTGTCGAGCAGGGCAAGTGTCTGCTGATAATCGATGCCCTGCTTGTGCCAGTCCGGTGGATCGGCGATGGGCAGGCGGGAGAACAACAGCGTGCGCAGGTAAGCGGAATAGGCATTACGCCAGGCCTGCTGCACTTCTTTGTGTGTTACCTGACCCGGATGATAAAGAAAAGACTGCAGGCTGGAATCCAGCTCCTGCGCTCCCTGTGTTGCCATCGACAGGCTGGTGTAGGCCTTCAGGCCGATATCCGCAGCAAAGGCGCTGGCCTGCTGGGCCGGCACTTCATACTGCACCTGTGCCTGTTCTGGCAGCGGTGTGGTGATGGTTTCCTGGGGCTGGTTATCGCAGGCCGTCAGCGCGAGTATGGGGGTGATAACAAGCAGTTTTCGCAATGTCACCGGCAGTCTCTCCTGATTGCGCAGTAATGCCGTCTGCGCACTGTCTTCTTTTGGGCTGCGCTTAATCGCGCAGCGAAATTACAGGCCAGCCCTTATCCCGGGCTACCGCTGCCAGTGTGTCGTCCGGATCGACGGCCACCGGATGGTCGACGATTTCCAGTAATGGCAGATCGTTATGCGAATCGGAATAAAACCAGCTGTCTTCCAGCTGCAGCTGTTGCTCGGCCAGCCAGTCATTCAGGCGCACAACTTTACCGTGCTGGAAGCTCGGGGTGCCGATGATCTGGCCGGTATAGGCGCCGTCACGGAACTCAGGGTCTGGTGCAATAATGTGCTCAATGCCCAGCAGTTCGGCAATCGGGTACGTCACGAAGCCGTTGGTGGCGGTAATAATGAGCAGAATGTCACCAGCGCGCTTATGATGCGCGATAAGGTCACGGCTTTTCTGCGAAATAAGTGGCAATATGCGTTCTTTGAGGAAAGCTTCACGCTCATCCAGCATCTGCTGCAGCGGATACTGAGTCAGCGGACGCAGGGCAAACGCCAGATATTCGTGGATATCCAGTGTGCCGGCTTTGTATTGCTCGTAAAATTCGTCGTTGCGACGCTGATGTACGGCGGCTTCCACCAGTCCACGGTCCACCAGGTATTGCCCCCAGCTGTGATCGCTGTCAGCGTCGAGAAGGGTGTGGTCGAGATCAAAGATAGCGAGTGCCACGGTCAGGCCTTATCGGTCGGTGAGTTGAGTTCTTTCTATTCTAAGGGCAACAGCGCATACTTTCCTTATAATTCTGAGTTTTCAGAAAACGGGCTAC
The DNA here is from genome assembly GCF_002433655.1 of Thalassolituus sp. UBA6592. Classification (NCBI taxonomy): domain Bacteria; kingdom Pseudomonadati; phylum Pseudomonadota; class Gammaproteobacteria; order Oceanospirillales; family Oceanospirillaceae; genus Thalassolituus; species Thalassolituus sp. UBA6592. The sequence continues at coordinate 46,768 of NZ_DJIO01000091.1, forward strand.
AATAATTTCAGAGTCTTAAAAGCATCCCTGTAAATGCTCCGTCCAGCCCGCACGGCAGCGAAGACAGGTGAAACCGCTCGATGACAGACTCAGACCGCTTGACCTTTGCCATGAAATCGGCAAGTTTTGCAGTCAGAATACAGAATTTGGATGGCAGGTCACGTGATCGACGAACAAGGTTACCGCCCGAACGTGGGTATCATCCTTTGCAATGACAAAGGACAGGTACTCTGGGCTCGCCGCATAGGTCAGGACGCCTGGCAGTTCCCACAGGGTGGGATTAAACAGGGTGAATCGCCGGAAAAGGCTCTCTATCGGGAATTGATGGAAGAGATCGGCCTTTCGCCCAAACACGTACAGATACTGGGCAGCACCCGGGGCTGGCTGAGATACCGCCTGCCACGGCGCATGGTTCGCCACGACAGCAAGCCGGTGTGTGTTGGCCAGAAGCAGAAATGGTATCTGCTGAAGCTGACCGGTGAAGAATCGGATATTAATCTGGAAACCAGTGAGAAGCCCGAATTCGATGGCTGGAGCTGGGTCAGTTACTGGTTTCCGCTGGGGGGCGTGGTGTCCTTTAAACGGGATGTTTACCGCCGCGCCATGACTGAGCTGGCACCACGTATAGCCAAGCTGCAGCGCCGCAGGAGCTGATAACTTACCCGGGCAGAGGGATTTCAGTCCGGAAGGCCAGAAACAAAAACAGCAACGCCGTGGCCGTGAGTTCACGTCCGGGCAAACAGGGAGATTGCCGCTTACACAGGCAGAGAATCATGCTCGATATTCTCAGACGGATTGTACAGGAAGTCAGTTCAGCAACTGACATCTCAGACGCACTGAAGGTCGTCGTAGCGCGTATCCGCGAAGCTATGCGTACCGAAGTGTGCTCAGTGTATCTGTACGATCCGGAAAGTCAGCGTTACGTGCTGATGGCTACTGAGGGTCTTAAGCAGGAAGCGGTTGGCCGTGTCAGCCTGAGTTCCTCCCAGGGTCTGGTGGGCCTGGTGGGCTCCCGCGAAGAACCGATCAACGTGGATAACGCGCCGGAACACCCTAAGTTCCACTTCCTGTCGGAAACCGGAGAAGACCCGTTCCTTTCTTTCCTTGGTGTGCCGATTATCCATCACAAGCGCCTGATGGGCGTCATGGTGGTACAGCAGCGCGACAGCCGTCAGTTTGATCAGAGTGAAGAAGCCTTTCTGGTAACTATGTCGGCGCAGCTGGCCGGCGTTATCGCCCATGCTGAAGCCACCGGCAATATTCTTGAAATTCCGCCCTCCGCTGAGAAAAAGAAAAAGCGCACGCGCTTTGCCGGGGCTCCGGGTGCACCTGGTGTTGGATTGGGCCAGGCATTTGTTATTTCCCCGGCAGCCGATCTCAGTGGTGTTGTTGATAAACCGGCGGAATCCATTGAAGACGAAATTGAGCGTTTTGAAACAGCGCTGGAAGCAGCCCGGCGTGAAATCCGCATTCTGGGTAAAAAGCTCAGCAGTGAACTGAATCCGGAAGAAATGGCGCTGTTCGATGTCTATCTGAACATGCTCGATGATCAGGCCCTGGGTGCAGAAGTGCGTGCCCGTATCGTTGATGGCAACTGGGCCGATGGCGCCCTGCGTCAGGTGGTGATGCAGTACGTGGGTCATTTCCAGATGATGGAAGACGTGTATCTGCGTGAGCGCGCCAGTGACATTATCGATCTCGGCACACGTATTCTGGCTCATCTGCAGGGGCACGACGAAGTACCGGAATATGAGTTTCCGGCGGACACCATTCTTGTCAGTGAAGAGCTGACTCCGGCGATGCTGGGTGAAGTCCCGGCAGAAAAGCTGCGTGGTCTGATATCCGTCAAAGGGTCATCCAACTCCCACGTCGCCATTCTGGCGCGTGCCATGGGCATTCCCACCGTGATGGGTGTGGTCGACGTTCCCTATGCTCAGCTGCATGGTCTGGAGCTGATTGTTGATGGCTATCGTGGGCATATCTATTCCAGTCCGAACGATGAACTGCGCGATCAGTATCAGTCCATCTATGACGAAGAGCAGGCGCTGCAGGAAGATCTCGAAGGCCTGCGCAATATGCCGGCAGAAACCACAGACGGCCATCGTATGCCGCTGTGGGTGAATACCGGTCTGATAACCGATGCGGTGCGCAGCCTGGAACGTGGTGCCGAAGGTGTGGGTCTGTACCGCACCGAAGTGCCATTTATGATGAAAGACCGCTTCCCCAGTGAGACGGAACAGTTGCAGATATACCGGCAACAGCTGGAAGCATTTGCCCCTAACCCGGTGACCATGCGTACACTGGACGTCGGCGGTGATAAAGCCCTGACCTATTTCCCGATCAACGAAGCCAATCCGTTTCTTGGCTGGCGCGGTATCCGTGTGACCCTGGATCACCCGGAAATTTTCCTGCTGCAGGTACGTGCCATGATTAAAGCCAGTGAAGGTCTGGATAACCTGCGCATTATGTTGCCGATGATCACCAGTGTGGGTGAAGTCGATGATGCCCTGCATCTGGTTTACCGGGCTTATGCTGAGGTCGTTGAAGAAGGCTACAGCGTGACCATGCCGAAAGTCGGTGTGATGATCGAAGTGCCCGCGGCTGTGTATCAGATCCGTGAGCTGGGCAGTCGGGTCGACTTTCTTTCTGTTGGCTCCAACGACTTAACCCAGTATCTGTTGGCGGTAGACCGCAACAACCCAAGGGTGGCAGATCTTTATCAGGCCTTTCATCCGGCGGTGCTGAGTGCACTGAAAATGATTGCGGATGTGGGGGCAGAAATCGGTTGCCCGGTGAGTGTCTGTGGCGAGCTGGCCGGTAATCCATTAGGTGCCGTGCTGCTGATGGCCATGGGTTATGACATGCTGTCGATGAACGCGACTAATTTGCCGAAAGTGAAATCTGTGCTGCGCGGCGTAAGCCGTGAGTGGTCAGAGCAGCTGTTGGCGGAAGTTATCAAACTGGAAAGTGCCCCCGTCGTGACTGCCACGCTGCAACTGGCGCTGGAAGAAGCTGGCTTCGCCCGCATTATTGGTCCGTCATTGCGTACCTGAGCACTTCAGTGCAGATGTTATGACTTTGCTGAAAAAAAGAGAGGCGTGGCCCACTGCTGTCCCACAGTTTAAAACAGATCTTTTTATAAGCGGCTTTTAATGCCGCAAAGCCTT
>NZ_DJIO01000108.1:0-3247 GCF_002433655.1 Thalassolituus sp. UBA6592
GAATACCATGGTCAGCGACTTGCCCGACCCGGTGGTATGCCAGATAACACCCCCTTCGCGGCCACCTGATGGCTTGCGGGCATTAATGCGATCAATCAGCGCCTTGATACCAAACACCTGCTGATAACGGGCCACCACCTTGCCAACCTTTTTGTCGAACAGAGTGAAGTAGCGCACCATCTCAAACAAACGCTGAGGGCTCAGCAGGCTGATCAGCAGCTCATCCTGCCCGGTAACGGCCAACTCGCCAGCGGCAATTAAGCCCTCATACCATTCGCGGTCAGCTACTTTGCGGTGACCAAACAACTGATCCAGCTGCAGTCCCGTCAGTTTGTGATTCTTGAGGGTAAACTTTTCAGGTTCAGTCAGTACTTCCTCGCGCCATGCGGCCCAAAACTTAGCGGGTGTGCCACAGGTACCATAGCGACCTTCGTAGCCATTGATCGACAGTAGCAACTGGCTGTAGGCGAACAGGTGCGGGATTTCATCCGGGCGCTGGTTTCGCAGGCACTGGGAAATACCTTCAGCCACCGTTGGGCCTTTTTTATCTCCATCCGGACGTTTGGCCTCAATCACCACCAGCGGAATGCCGTTCACGAAGCAGACGATGTCGGGGCGCCTGTTCTCCACGCCTCCAGAACGAGTTACCGTAAATTCTTCAGTGAAGGTAAAACTGTTGTTATCAAGACTCTGCCAGTCGATCAGCGCTACCGTCGGGTTAGCTTTTTTGCCGTCGATAAATTCCGTGACAGAGATGCCGTACATCAGATGGTTGTACATCTTCTCGTTGGCATTAAGTAGTCCTTCGTTCAGTGCTGGACTACACACTTCAGCGATCAGGTTATCAATCGACTTAGCCGACAAGGCGTGCTCTCTACCGGCAAACACAAAACGACGCTTTTCAAGTTCTGCCCGCAACACATCACGTAACACCACCTGATCATATTTACCACCACGAGCAGTAAGCGCCTGCTCTGGTGATAAAAACGACCAGCCAAGATTCTTCAGTAACGCCAAAGCGGGAAGCTTAGCACTGTATTCTTCCTGGAATTTTGGGGCGTTAACTCTATCCATTAGCAATTACATCCTTGCGCATAGTTTCTTGACTGTGAATTTCAAAGAATGATCCCCACTTTCCACCGATCAGGCTGTTTGATTCAAGAGAAAAAGGAACAACCCAAAGCGCCAACAAGTCTGAATACCAGAATACCGGAAGTGGAGCGTTGAAGCTTTCGTGGCACGGGTAAATCAACATCATATGACCGTTACCATTCTGATACTTATGGCCGTAGGCAAACATCTGATACAGATCCGCCTGGGCGATGTTGTATTTTTTATCTGCCGTCCAGGCACTTTCTTCCAGGAGCTTCCATTTTGTATCCAGAACCTGATTGCCCAAAGCGGTCTGCAGCATCAGGTCTGGCTTAAGCTGAAACATCCGGGATGTTATATCGCTGCCTTGCGGGCGGTGCTGCAGCAGGTACTCTGAACTTGCCTGAGCTTTTAAACGGCTGCCTGGTGGTAATCCACGTCGCAGACAAACCTCAACGTATTTTTCAAACAGCTGCTCCATCGGAAACAGCAACGCGATGCCTCGATGTAAGCCCTTCTGAAAATTAGGATTTAACTTTTCCAGAATCAATTCACACCATGGGCGAACTTCGTCATACATCTGCATCAGCTTGCCGCTTTGCCAGCGACTTATTGCTCTCAGAGGATCGGGTTCTTTGGGTATCTCCGCCATCAAATGCATCAGCTCATTTGCCAGTCGCCAGTTCTCACCACTTTTACAGTTCGACAGAACATAACTCAGTGCTGTCTTCAGCAAGCGGTTTTCCAGCCTGTCAGCGGTATAGATGTCATGGCGGATATGAAACAAGTGCTGCCGTCCTGGCGGTTGTCGCTGTTGCTGGTCGATACGTAGCTGGCCACGAATAAAACGGCTTTCTTCATCGACGCGTTGATAGTCAAAACGCAGACCTCTTTTTACCAGCCCCTGAAGCTCTGCCAGAAACTGGCTGAAGATCCACTCGTGCAGTGGCTCCCGAATACGCAATAACTCAGCGGCACCTGCACTACGTGGTTTAATTCCCAAAGAGGCCAACAACATACGCTGCAGAATACGTCTGGCAGCCAGCGGATCTTCCTCTCCTAAGCGGGTTTTCGGCAGGATTTCTATCGACTCCCCAGCCGGGCTCTGCAAAAAGCCGACATAACTGCCCAGCTTTAACGAACGATGCCCATCGATCAGAGCAACCGGCTCTGACTTCTTCCATTCTGCTGCTATATCCTGTAACCAGGCGAAGGTCGCCGCACTCACCACACCGCAATCGAGCGACTGCGCAGCGCTATGATCCGTCGTCAGCCGGGCGAACTCCCGTACCTGAATCATCAGCTTTACGCTCCGCCACCCGGCAGAATACCCCGGTATGCGGCAGGATCAGTGAAAGCATTCGGATTAATGCGATAGCGACGATCGCTTATTTGTTCAGCAACATCCTGCGGGAAGAGATCAGCCATAGAACGACCGACATTCGTCAATTCGATAAAGCGCGCTGCTGGTGGCTTTTGTGAGTCATTCAATACCCAACCGATCCGCTCCCAATCAGCAAAGAAATATTCCTGCAGCAAAGGAATAATGCGTTTGGCGAAGATATCCGCCAACAACTGTTCTCTTTGTTCATCGGATTCAGCTGTTTTTAACGGCCAGAAGTAGGCATGCCCCAGCATGTGATCCCGATCAAGCAGCACCTCAATACGCTGATTAAGCACATCCATTAACTCTGCGATATCCACACCATGCACCGACACGCCAGCCAGCAATTTAGGCTCTGGCATTTGTTCGACAAATTCAAAGCGGCGGCGCAATGCCAGATCCAGCTGCGCAAGGGATTTATCTGCGGTATTCATGGTGCCTAAAACATAGAGATTATCCGGCACCGAAAATGAGTCTTTGGAGTAAGGCAGTATCACGGAACGCTCATCAGCACCACCTTTGCGCTTATCCGGTTCCAGCAAGGTGATCAGTTCACCGAATATCCGTGAAATATTGCCCCGGTTAATCTCGTCAATGATCAACACATAGTTACGCTTTTCAGCGCCACTGTCATTGAGAGAAAACGGTAAAGAAATATCCTGTCTCTGCAGCTCTTCAACCAATTCGTTCCAGTTAATACGAGGCAAAAGATACAGTGTCTGCTGAACCATACGTTTGCCACTGTTAAGTGAAAGTATGCTCAACTCAATA